>JAFGDC010000350.1 GCA_016932295.1 candidate division CSSED10-310 bacterium | reverse complement strand
GCTGACCCATCCTGTCAAGCGTCCCGCCTCCGTTTCACCCTCGATGGAGATGAGCCCCCCCATGTCCCGCTCCCCCACAATCCGCGCGATCCGGCGCGCCAACTCCTCGCCGGCCGGAAAATCCAGAACCAGGCGGCCGTCGCTGATCAATCTGAAATGGATAGAGATGTTGGCCAATGCCAGGTTGGTAACCATGTCGGTGACGTGACTGAGTTCCGTCAAAGGAGCTTTCAGGAATTTTCTGCGGGCCGGTACATTGAAGAATAATTTCTGGACCTCGAACGTGGTGCCAGGCTCACGTAACGAATCCTTTATATCCAGAAGGTTACCTCCGGCAATCTGGATTTCTGTCCCGGGTCCTCCATCCTCCGCCGCGGTGGTGACACAGACCCGCGAAACCGCTGCGATGCTGGGAACCGCTTCACCCCGAAAGCCAAATGAACGAATCTGCTCGAGATCCTCGAACCTGGAAATCTTGCTCGTCGCGTGACGTTCGAAGGCAAGAATCGCATCATCGCGGGTCATACCACAGCCGTCGTCGGTGATCCTGATGAGATCCTTGCCACCGCCGCGCACCTCGATAAACACCTTCGAAGCCCCGGCATCGACCGCATTTTCCAGGAGTTCCTTGACCACCGATGCGGGCCGTTCAACCACTTCACCAGCGGCGATCTTGTTGGCGATCACATCGGGTAATACGCGAATTTTGGATTCCATCATTTCTCCACACATACATTGGGGATCGTGATGGTCGTCTCTCCGACCCCAGCCTCTTGGACAACCACAATCCGTTGATACGACGGGCAAGGCGGAAGCCGCCAGCGCACCATGTATTGCCCCCCGCGCAAGCCGGCCAGGGCGAACCGACCAAAATCATTGAGCTGAAGCGGACAGTTCAAGCCAGCGCCGTGGATAACCACGTCGCCCGTGGTCACCATTTCGCCGTTCACTGTCATTACCACACCTTCCACCAGCGCGGTTCGCCGGTCACGACTCAACCGCCTTGCATACATCGGAGGTCCCGCTGCCGGCACCCTGTCAAGCTCCCGAAGGCCGTTCCTCACCGCCAGGATGTTCAACCGCACCCCCAAATCCCCGAGCCGATGCACCGGATATTTCAGGCTGTGACGCCCCGCAGGCGAGACCGTCAGCGGCACGTGCCAGGCATCGACCCAGTCGATGCTGAAGCCGGGACTCGAAGGCAGCCATCCAACATCAGGATAACGCACTTCCAGCCAGCGATGGAAACCCTCCTCACTGGGGCCGGCGTGCTCCCGGCCGGCCAGGTACCCGCTGACCTGCCGCACCTCCATGCCGGCCGCCGTCAACAACGCGGCCGCCAGTTGCGTTCGCCCCAGACAGGAAGCGCGGCGGACAGCCAGCACCTCGACCGGATCCGACAACCGCACCGTGGCATCATACTCGATATTACCCGCAATCCATTCATTCACCTTGTAGACCACATCACGCCGGTATCGGCATGCTCCGGTTAATTCCCGTGCCAGTTTCGCCACGGGTGTCGCCGTTCCCGGCGTGGTGCCGGCAATCCCCGGTATGAAAGGGGATCTGGACAGGAGCGGATCTGCCTTGGCCGTTACCGTGAAATGCAAACCTTCAGCGGTGCGACTCCACCTCGACATGCAGCAAGCACTGGAGGACTCGTCGAAGGCCACTATCCGCTCCGGATCGATCAATTCGTAATCGATCTGGGCTTCTCCCTGCAAGTAAATCACATCGCAGACAGCCGCGGGCGGATCGACCAGGGCGACCACCAGCCAAACCACGTACACCAGGCACATCGTCCAGCCGGGTAGGCCCTTTTCAACGACCAAATTCAAGCCTCTCGATGAGATACTCAGGCAGGCCGTACTCGATCATCTTCCGCTGGGTTTTTTTAAAATCATACGCGACGCGCCGGAACTCGAGGGTTCCCGCGTCATCATCGAACAGGACATAACAACCCATGGGGTTACCGTCACGCGGTTGTCCCACGCTCCCATCATTGATGATGTACCGTTTTCCCGGTTCGATGGCGACCTTGGTATCCACCAGGACCTTCAATTGCTGGCTGTGATCGTCACGAATGATGGTGATTGGCTGATGAGAATGGCCGATGAAGCAAATCTGGGTGGAGAAGCAGTGAAAATTCAGTTGCGCATCGTACACAGTGAAGATGTAGTGCCAGCGGTCCGGCTGGCACGGGGTGGCGTGCACGAAGGTCACTCGTCCATGCCGCGCCTCATACTCCACCCCGGCCAGGAAATCCTTGTGCGCATCCTTGAGCATTCGCCGCGTCCAGAGGATGGCGTTGCGGGCATAGGGGTTGAAATTGGAGATATCAGCCACATCGAGCGCCGCCTGATCGTGATTGCCCATGAGAAAATAATCGACGCGACCGCGAATCAACTCGAGACATTCGTTCGGGTTTGGTCCATAACCGATGGCATCGCCGAGGAACACGAGCAACAGGTCATCGATACCCTTGATATCGGTGAAAAACGCCTCGAGTGCTTCCAAGTTGCCATGTACATCGGAGAAGATGCAATACTTCACGAATCGTCTCCGCCAGCCGGGTTATTGGAACAATCCATGCCGCCAGGTTCAGCCGCCACCGGTCTCACCACCTTGTCCAGAATGCCATTGATGAAGCCCGGTGATTTCTCGCTGCCGAACTTCTTCGCTATTTCGATGGCCTCATTGATAATAACCTTATACGGTGTTTCGGGGCAGTGATGCAACTCATACACGGCCACTCGTAAAATGTTCCTGTCGACCATGGACAGCCGTTCGAATCGCCAGTGCTCGAGCATCTCGGTGATGACCGCATCGATTTCGCGGCGATGACCCAACACTCCCTCCGCCAACTGACGGGCAAAGGTCCGTGCCGCAGGTGATGCCTTCATGCCATGCCAGAACAGCTCTTCATCGCCGCCGCCGGAGAAATCCTGTGAGAAAAGAAACTGAACGGCCGCCTCCCGGCCGGTCCGCCGCACTCCCATAACTCAGATCTTCTTAAAAAGCTGGATCAGCTCCAGCGCGGCCAATGCGGCATCGAAACCCTTGTTGCCCGACTTGGCGCCGGCTCGATCGACGGCCTGATCAACCGTGTCGGTGGTCAGCACTCCGAATACGACCGGCACGCCGCTCTCCAGCCCAACCGCGGCGACCCCTTTGCTCACTTCGGCCGCCACGTAATCAAAATGAGGCGTTTCGCCCCTGATCACGGCCCCGAGGCAGATCACCGCATCATACGCTTCCTTCTCCACCAGTCTTTTCGCAATTCGAGGAATCTCGAACGCGCCCGGCACATACACGAGGTGGATGTCCTCTTCCTTCACCTCATGCCTGAGCAGGGCATCCCTGGCGCCGTCCACCAGTTTGGCGGTGATGAAGCTGTTGAACCTGCTCACCACCACGCCGATTTTGCATCCAGCCCCCTTCAGTTCGCCCTCGATTACTTTCATATGACCTCCATTACACCTCGGTCAATAGATGACCCATCTTCGACTTCTTGCATGACAAGTAGTCGCGATTATATTGCTGGGGATGGATCTCGATCGGCACACGCTCAACAACCTCCAACCCGTAACCACTGAGCCCGACATACTTCCGCATGTTGTTGGTGAGCAATCGGATCTTTCCGACGCCGAGCCGCCGTAAAATCTGAGCGCCGATGCCGTAGTCCCGCAAGTCAGGTTTGAAGCCGAGACAAATATTGGCCTCGACCGTATCCAGGCCGCTGTCCTGCAAGGCATACGCCTTCATCTTGTTGCCCAGTCCAATGCCCCGGCCTTCCTGGTACATGTAGACGATCACCCCGGTACCCTCGACATCGATCAGCCGCATGGCCTCCTCGAGTTGCTGGCCGCAGTCGCAACGCAGGGAATGAAAGACATCACCAGTCACACAGGAGGAATGGACACGGACCAGCACCGGTTCATCCCTGGTGATATCACCCTTGACCAGCGCCAGATGCTCGTCGCTGCCCATGACATTCCGGAAACAATACGCCCTGAATTCTCCATGGGGAGTGGGCAGAGTGGTCTCCGCGATCTGCTCAATCAAACACTCGGTATGCATCCTGAACTGGATGAGATCCGCCACGCTGATCAATTTTATTCCATGTTTATTTTTAAATTCAATAAGATCTGGGACGCGGGCCATGGTGCCGTCATCCTTCATTATTTCACAGATCACGCCACTCGGATCGAGCCCGGCAAGCCGCGCCAGATCCACCGCCGCCTCGGTCTGGCCGGCGCGGCGCAGTACGCCACCATCCTTTGCAATCAAGGGAAACATATGGCCCGGTCGGACCAGGTCATCCGGTCTGGAAGCAGGAGATGCCAGGAGCCGGGCGGTTTTCGCACGATCTTGGGCGGAAATGCCGGTAGTGGTCTTTTCGCGCGCATCGACGGAAACAGTGAAGGCGGTCTTGAAGGGCGCCGTGTTATCCGCCACCATTTCCTGCAGATTCAACTGCGCGGCCCGCTGCGACGTGATCGGTACACAGATCAGACCCCTGCCGTGCGTGGCCATGAACGTCACCATCTCCGGTGTCGTGCACTCGGCGGCACAAGCCAAATCGCCTTCATTCTCGCGGTCCTCATCGTCCACGATGATCACCATCGATCCCCTTTTATACTCATCGATGGCTGTCCAGATCGAATCAAACTCGGTCATTTCCCCCTCCGCGCCCTGTTATCCCGGGCAACCGGGGCGTTCAGGACACTGCCATTATATGAAAACACCCCTGGATAACAAGATGGATCGATTACTCCACCGCTGCCTGGCCGGAATAGATCGATCATTGTCCATCCTGTCACTCCGAGGTTCCGAAACAATCGCCACTCCGCTGCCGCAGTCATTTCCGCTCAGGCGGGGTCCGCCGGTAACCGGTCATCACGTTGCCATTCCATGAAACGCTGCACGTAACGGCCGATGATGTCAGCCTCCAGATTGACCCTGGATCCTGAACGGTAACTCCGCATGACGGTGTTCTCCCACGTGTGCGGAATGATGTGGACCTGGAAGGAATCAGCCGCCAACCGTGACACGGTGAGGCTGACTCCGTCCACCGCCACGGAACCCTTGTTCACCAGAAACGGCGCCATCTCGCGGGGATACTTCACCACCACCACCCACCCGGCGGTCTCGCGCCGCACTCCAGCCACCTCGCCCACATGATCCACATGCCCCTGTACCAGGTGTCCACCGAGAAGGGATTGCATCGTGAGAGCCCGTTCCAGGTTGACCGTCGCGCCGGGCTTGAGCATTCCCAGGGTCGTCACCTCCAGGGTCTCCCTCGAGACAGAGGCGATCATGCGATCTTTCCGTCGGGACTGCACGGTCAGGCACACCCCGTTCACCGCCACGCTCTCACCAGTCGTCAGACCGTCACACATCATCGCCTTGATCTCCAGTTCGGGCCTGGAACCGCCGGCGACGATCCTCTGCACCGTGCCTACTTCCTGGATTATCCCGGTAAACATATCACCTCCACCACTCCGGCGCTTTCAATCCTCGACCATTCTGAGTTCAGCCGGCAACAGCCGCACCCAGTCCGCTTCAAAACGACCCTGGACCCTGAGGTCACATCCCGTCATGTCGACGGTCAACCGCGCCAGGCGAGGCACTGCACTGAGGCGTGCAACCCCTTCCCCACCAACGATTCCTGGTGCGCTGGCGCCACCGATGAGCAACGGCGCCAGGAACAAAACCAGTTCATCGGCCAAACCAGCCTGCAACATGGAGCCGTGTATGGCGCCGCCGCCCTCCACCAGCACCTCGCACACTCCGGCGGAATGGGCGTGCGAGAGTATCGACCGCAGGTCCAACCCGGTCTCCGTCCGCGGAACCGCCACCACCGTGGCGCCCGCCGCTTCCAGTGCCCGTCGCCGAACCGGTGGAGCCGTATCGCATGCATACATCAACACCGGTTTGTCCTGGCGCGACAGCAACCGAGCCGTTGGTGGAGTACGCAGCATGCTGTCCACCACCATGGTGATCGGTTGCCGCGGTACGCCCTCAAGCCTCACATCGAGCCCGGGATCATCCGCCAGTACAGTGCCGATTCCCACCAGTACCGCATCGGCGCGGGCTCGCAATTCATGCCCGGAACGCCGGGCGGCTTCCCCCGTGATCCATTTCGATTCACCGGTCCGGGTGGCGATCTTGCCGTCCAGACTGGCGCCTGCCTTGAGGATAACCCAGGGCAGGGAAGTGAGCGCATTCTTGAAAAAGACCCGATTCAAGTGTAACGCCGGTTCGGCGAGAGCGCCGAAATCAACCGCCACGCCATGCTCCCGCAGCCATTTGAATCCCCCACCTGGCACGCGGGGATTGGGATCACGGCTGCAGGCCACCACCCTGGTGATGCCCTCTTTCACAATCCGTTCCACACACGGCGGTGTGCGGCCATGATGGCTGCAAGGTTCAAGATTCACGTACAAGACGGCACCACGCGCCCCACCCGCCACCTTGTCCAGGGCATCGACCTCGGCATGAGCCCCCCCCACGGCATGATGCCACCCTTCGGCAAGCACCCGATCGTCACGTACGACCACGGCGCCCACCAACGGATTGGGACGAGTCAGCACGCCTCCACGTGCGGCCAATTCGAGAGTGCGGTGCAAATATCCCAGGTCTCTATCGGAAATCATATCAGCCGAACAGCGCGGTCACGAAATCAGCCGGATCGAAAGGACGCAGGTCATCCATGCCCTCGCCGATGCCGATGAATTTGACGGGAATATTCAGCTCATTGACGATGCGGACGATAATGCCGCCCTTTGCGGTGCCGTCCATCTTGGTAAGCACCACGCCGGTCACTCCCACCGCCTCGTGAAACAGCTTGGCCTGGTTCACGGCGTTCTGCCCGGTGGTCGCATCAACTACCAGCAGGATCTCGTGAGGGGCGCCGGGAAGCTTTTTGTCGATCACCCGACGGACCTTCTTCAATTCCTCCATGAGGTTCACCTTGGTATGGAGTCGGCCGGCCGTGTCCACAATCAGGCATTCCGCATGTCTTGCCTCCGCGGCGGTGACCGCATCATACGCCACCGCCGACGGATCTGAACCGGCGCTCTGCTTGATCACCTCACACGCCACGCGCTCCCCCCACACCTCGAGCTGCTCGATGGCGCCCGCCCGAAACGTGTCGCCGGCCGCCAGCAGGACCTGCTTGCCCTCATCCTTGAGCCGTTTGGCCAGTTTGGCGATGGTGGTGGTCTTGCCCACCCCGTTGACACCGACCATCATGATGACGTAGGGAGCAGCGCCGGTTACGTTCAATCCGCCCGTATGCCGCGACAACAACTCCTCGATCTGATCGCGGATGAGCCGCTTGATCTTCATCGGATCGCGCAGCTCGCGACTGTCCACCCGGGCGCGGATCGCATCCAGCACCCTGGTGGTGGTATCGACGCCGAGATCGGCCAGCAGCAGGACATCGGAAAGCTCGTCCAGCAAGTCGTCATCGATCTCCGAACGACCGCTCAGCAGCCGCTCGATGCTGCCCACCAGGTTCAACTGGGTCTTGGCCAGGCCCTTCCTGAGCCGCCGTATGATATCGGTCTCCTCGCCGGCGGCATCGAGTAATTGATCCAACTCCTCCAATTCCGACTCACTGATGTGGTAATGCTTCCGCCCCTCTCCGCCACGCACCTCCTGCCGGATAGCCCGGAGCAGTTTCATTGCCTCCGGGCGCTCGTCGGCCACGCGGAATTCGTCGCAAATACGCAACAGGTGGCGCAACGCCTCGATGACTTCACCTCGTTCCCAATGAATCACACCCAGGATCAAGAGTATTCTGGCATCAGGCCGTAGCTGCACGGCGGAGGCGGCATACTGAAACGCCTTGTCCTTGTTGCCGATATCATAATACAGCACCGCCAGGAGTGCATTGACACCCGCCGCCCGCATCGGTGATGCCTTGGCGATGAAGTGTTCATAATCAACGATGGCCTCTTGTTTGCGGCCCGTCGCCTGATACAATCGGCCGCGGCGCTCCAACGCATCGAGCCGGTCCGCCTCGGCCGGCGCCAGGATCATGGCCTGATCCGCACATCGCAGTGCCGCCACCGCATCCCCAGTCGATTCATGATACCCAGCCAACCAACTGTTGATCTCGTAGTCGAGCTTCGCATCCAGGTTCGGGATTTTCGCCGCCCGTTCTATTTCATTGAACGCCTGCAAGGTACGGCCGGAATCCTCGTAGAGAAGCGCCAATGCATAACGAATCGCGGCCACCTTGGCCTGAGCGTGCCCACCATGGTATCTGAGCGCCATCTCGTAACGCTCGATGGCGCCGATGGGATCATCCGCCTTACGGCGAAGCGCGCCCATGCGTTCGTACACATCAGCCGCACGCGCATCGTCGAGCCTGTCGGAATCAGCCACCCGCTGGTAACGGCGAAATGCCTCCTCCGACTCCCCCATCCGCTCCGCCACCTCTGCCAGGCGCAATTCGATTTCCTCTCCCGGCCACTCCGCGCCCTTGAAGGTCGCGCTCAGCCGCAGCAAGCCCTCCAATTGCTCCCTGATCATCCGGTCGTCGCCACGCCGCTCATACAGCTTGAGCAGCTCCCGCAGACCAGACCACCTGTCCTCATCGGCGCGCACCTCAGAGACCGCCCGGTGCAGCAATTGCAACACATCGCCCATTGCAGCATCGGCCGCCGCGACGTCATCGGGCAGCGCTGCAGCCTGCAACCGGCCCCGCATCAGGTTGATGCGCCCTCGCAAATGAGCCGGGATATCCACTTCCGCCACCTGCTCCAACAATTCCGATACCAGGTCACCCCGCTGGCGCTCCAACTGCATCTCGGCCATACTGAGGATCACTTCGGCCCGTGTCTTCGCATCCAGTTGACGGTCCAGAGCTGTCCGCAGCAAGTGGAGCGCCGGTTCCAGTTCACCCACTTCTCGATGCAGCGCAGCCAATTGAATGTAGTTATCAGCAATATCCGGATACCGCTCAACAGCCTTCTCCAGACGCTTCGCTTTCATCTTGCCGAACAGTTTCACGACCAACGATCCCTCCATTGATCCCGCATGCCACGCACCAGCCCGATACCGGCCGCATGCCGCAGAACCTCGCTATATTCTCCGCCGGTTATTTCCCGATCTATGCCCGGATGATCGGCAGCCTTGAACAGCGGCCGGTACTGGGCCATGACATTCACATAGGAGTTCCCGCCCAGTTCGGCCGCAATAAAATCCAGAACAGCCACACTATCCTCCACCCTGCCGGGCATGACAAGGTGACGGATGAGCAGGCCGCGACTGGCGATACCTCGACCATCCAACACCAGATCACCCACCTGCCGGCGCATCTCCCGCACCGCCCGTTTCGCCGCTTCGCCGTAATCCGGTGCGTTACAATACCTTTCGGCCGCGATAGGGTCAAACATCTTGATATCAGGCATGTAGACATCCACCACGCCATCCAGCAACGACAACGCATCAACACTCTCGTACCCACCGCAGTTGTACACGATGGGCACTGACAATCCCGAGTCCCAAGCCAGGGCGAGAGCGGCTAGAATCTGTGGAATGAAATGCGTGGGAGTCACCAGGTTGATGTTGTGACAGCCGAGTCGGGCGAGCCGGCACATCGCTCCGGCCAATTCTTCATGTGATACTTCAAGTCCTTCTCGAAAGTGGCTTATACGGTAGTTTTGACAGAACACGCAACCCAGGTTGCATCCCGCGAAAAAAATCGTGCCGGAGCCGCCCGAACCAACCAGGGGCGGCTCTTCCCCGAAATGGGGACAGGCGGAATGGACCAACGGCAGCAGTCCTCCTCCGCAGAAGCCACGTTCTCCCAGGGTGCGGTCCACATGGCAGGCGCGTGGACACAGCATGCAGTCATGGAGCGATCGCTCCGCCTCCCCGAGCCGCTTTTGCAGCGCCATGCCGGTCAGTTTCATTTCACACCACCAGCACCGGAACCCTCCCATCGGCGGAAGAGCGCCATCATCCATTCGCAGCGGCAGGATGTTGAATCAGGAATGGTACTATCAAAGACCATGCGGCCTCGCTTGATCGGAAAAGCCATCATCGCTATCCAGTGTTCGGGTGCGCAGGCAGGCCAGCGTGGCAATCCCGGTGTTACCGCCCTTCACAGAGCTGCATGGCGAGCGCCCGCGCCTTGGCATGCGCGGGATTTCCCTCAGCGGTTTTCGTGATGATGTTGTTGAGTTGCGCGCAGGCCAGATCGGGTTTTCCCGCCTGCACATATGCGACGGCGAGTTGATGGGCGGCGGCGTGATATGAGGGGTTGTTTTTCAACGCAAGCTGCAAATTGCCGATAGCCTCCTCCAGGTGGTTGTACTTCATCTGGAGCACGGCGAGTTCGTACAGCGGTCGATCGGCATTTGGATCCCTGCGGACCGCGGTCTGGAGCTGCTCCATGGCCTCCGGTTCGCGATCGAGCTTGATGAGTGCCATGGCCTTGTTGAAATAGGCATAGCCCGGGGTGCGATAGGCCTGATCAGCGAGCGCCCGGTCGCATTCCTCCAGCGCATCACCGGGACGGTTCAACATGAGGTATGCCTGGGCGAGGTTGTTGTGGTACTCGGGATAGTCATCGATCTTCATGGCCGCGACGAATTCATCCACAGCGGCCTGGTGTTTGCCCTGACCGCTGTAGACCAGGCCGATGGCATTATGGACGCCTGAGTTTTCTGGTTCCAGCTCGAGGGCGGTGAGCAGGGAATCCAGCGCTTCGATCAATTCTCCACGGTTCAGGTATGCCACTCCGGTGTTATAGGCGATTTCCGCGCGTATGGCCCGATCATGCGCTTCTTTACGGTGCGCGCAGCCGGGGATACCCGCGACCAAGAGAAGACTCACAATCAGTACGATAAACCGGTCGGCTTTCAAGATGGCTTGCATACAACCTCCTCGACTCAGGATGCTATCAACACCTGGTCTCCGAATCCCATCGCCAGTTGTCGGGCGGCCGAGCCTCCCGGCAGAGCGATCTCAAGGTATCCGGAACTTCCAATCAGCGCAACTGGTTCACGATCCGGAGATTGCTGGTAAAAAGCGGACAGTCCATGGACAATGCGCTCCCCGATCCGGATGCGCAGGCGGTTGTGCATTTCCTTTGGGATATGCTTGTTGAGGAGACTGGCGGCGATATTGGTAATCAGGTTGCCGAATCCATCGACATGCAACACCCTGCCCTTTATCTGCGCCGAAGAGACTTCTGGTGGTCGGGCGGGCAGCAGCATATAGTCGCTGATCTCCTCTCCGAACATGGGCGGATCGAGATGCTTGCTGAGCCACGCCGCCACCGGCGCAAAAACGTCCCGACCATGGAAGGTGCTGCTCACCGGTTTGAGGAAATAATGATCTCCTTCAATCTCCCAGAGGATACCATTGGGATTGGCGCTGATGATGTAAGAGAGCACTCCGTTGTCCGGGCAGACGAAGAGATGGTCGTTGAGGGAGGCGAGAATCGGTCGTCGCGACCCACCTACTCCTGGATCCACGACGACCAGGTGCACCGTCCGTTTGGGCAGATACCGGTACGAGTAACTCAGGACAAATGCCGCCTCCTCGATATTGAACGACGAGATGCCGTGACAGAGGTCGACCAGGTGACAGTCGCGGTTGATATCCAGGATCACACCTTTCATTATTCCCACATACGGATCGTTGTATCCGAAATCGGTGGTCAGACTGATGACCGGTTTGAACATCTCGTCACCTCACCCTTCACTGGTTGATTCGTTCGAGCCTCATATCGAGAACGATCGTAGTGTCACCCAATTTCACCTCGGTGCCGCCGCAGATCATCCGGGTCTGCCGGATGAATTCGTCCTCCACCACCAGATCCGAAAATTCCCCCATGGAACTCAGCCAGAACTCATTATCCACGCGCTTGAGTTTGGCATGCACGGGTCGCACCGCCTGATCCGGCAACATGACATCAGCCTTTCGGCTGGATCCGATCAGGGTAATCTGGTCGGGATTAATCAGGTAAATCCTACCCGCATGAGCGCCGGTGGCCACCTTGATGAAATAGATCTTGCGCAGGATGGGGGTTACCTCACGGCTCGAACGCTGGCTGTCCGATTCACGATACTCGTTGACAACCCGGATGCTGTCCGTGGAGGAAAATTTCCTTTCATTCTCCGCATTGCCATTTATCCGCTCTTGACGGCGCTTCTTCTCCACCGCTTCCACGCCTTCGGCGGGAGCATCGGTCTCCGTCGCGCCGGGTGTTGCTTCACGCTTGGTGATGCGCTCCTGTGTTCGCTTCGCATACTTACCCTGGGGCTGGAAACCACAATACATGCATTCGTTGGAAGCGAGCGGCAGGGGTTCACCGCAGCGCGCGCAGGTTTTCCCCTGCCGGAACCGTTGCCTGCGGCGGCGGGAAATCACCACGATCACCAGAAAGAGCAGCAACAGGGTAACCGCCGAAGCGCCGCCATACAGGTAGATGTCCTCACGCTTCAGTGGCCTGGGTGGCGGCACGACTTCTTGCAGCCCATCCGCTTCCCGGTATTTGAAATCCGCCTGATGAAGTTGGTTCATATACGCCAGCTCCACCTTGAGGTTGTGTACGGCGTTGTTGCCTTTGGGCTCTGACACCCGGTAGCTGAATTCATAGCCCTGGCGAACCGGCGTCCATGTAAACACACCGGTTGTGGCAAGCTGGCCGGAACCAGCGGACTCCCGGGGTTCTCCCGCAATCATACGGAAGCCATCGTCATACAGGCGGAAATCACTGTCCCGCAGCCCCAGGACCAGCCCCGATGCATCCGTCACCGCCAGTGTAAACGTGATGTCAGGAAAATGTTGCTGTTGTAACCGCAGAATGGAAAAATGCACTCCGTCAACCGGTTCGGCACGCTCCTCCGCCCTGCAGGAAACACAAAAAGCCAGGCCTATCAAAAGTAGCATGAAACGATTGTGCAGCGTCTTTTCCATGTGTCTAACCCGCTGTTACCAGAACAAACTATGGTATCATCCGGTCTAT
>JAFGDC010000349.1 GCA_016932295.1 candidate division CSSED10-310 bacterium | reverse complement strand
GAGCAGGCGGGAGGTGGTGACTGCATGCGGGAGTGACCTGACAATCTTGGTGTGCCAGGGCTACGCGTCGGATTGATCACATGCGTCCCGGGCGTGACCTGATTGGTCCTTCCTCCGCCCCCGCCATGCCAGTGGCGCTGATAAAGACACCACGAACGGCACACGAAGGCGGTTTTCGTCAGACAACCGCTCCTCTTTACTGATCCACCTCAGGCGTATATCGAAACCAAAGAAACAGCCATCCCCGCCTTGCATATTCGCCGGAGCTGCGTTTAAATAGCCTGAATTACAGACCTGATTCTCGGAGGTGCACGGATGATCGATCTGAAAATGTTGCGCAACAATCCGGATTCTTTCACACAGTCTCTTGGTAAGAAACGATATGATCCTGCCCTGCTGGCCGCCGTACTGGACCTGGATGCCCGTTGGCGCGAACTGCGGGCCGGACTGGATGAACAGAAAGCCCTCCGCAACAGCCTGTCCAAGGTCATTCCCCGGGCCGGGATGGAGGAGCGAGCCGGACTGCTGGTCCAGGTGAAGGATGTGGGCGACCGTATCAAGGCGCTGGAGCCTGAACTCAAGAAGGTCCAGGAGGAACTGGATGCCCAATTGATTTTCATCCCCAATCCTCCGCATCCTGATGTTCCGGACGGCTACAACGATGCCGATAATGAACTGGTGAAAACGAGTGGTGAACCCACCGCGTTCACCTTCACACCCAAGGATCACCAGGATCTGGGCGAAGCGAACGGCTGGTTGGAATTGCAAAGGGCCGCACGGGCGGCCGGCTCCCGCTTCAGCTACCTGATGGGACGCGCCGTGTTTCTCCAGCTTGCGCTCATCAGATACGCGGTGGAAAAAGTGACGGCCCATGGCTTTCTCCCGGTAGTGCCGCCGGTCATGGTACGCGAGCACGCCATGTTCGGTACCGGCTTCTTCCCCGCGGAGAAGAATGAAATTTACAAGATTCAGGATGAGGATCACTACCTCGTGGGCACCTCCGAAGTATCCCTCGCCGCCCTGCACCAGGATGAGATAATTCCCGTCGAATGCCTGCCCTTGCGTTACTGCGGCATATCCACCTGCTTCCGGAGGGAAGCGGGTACCTATGGCAAGGATACCAGGGGTATCTTCCGCGTTCACCAATTTGACAAGATAGAGATGTTCACCTTCTGCCTGCCCGAGGATTCCAGCCGTGAACACGAGCGTATCCTGGCCATAGAGGAGGAGATCATCGGAGGTCTGGGACTGCCCTATCGCGTCATGAACATTTGTGCTGGTGAACTGGGCGCACCCGCCGCGAAGAAATATGACATAGAGGTGTGGTTGCCGGGCCAGCAGCAGTATCGCGAGCTGACATCCTGCAGCAACTGCACCGACTTCCAGGCGCGGCGGCTGGGGACCCGTACCAGACTGGGCAGGCAAACCGCCTATCTTCACACTCTCAACGGCACTGCCACGGCCATCGGCCGCACCCTGATCGCCATCATGGAGAACTACCAGCAGGCGGACGGCGCCATTACCATCCCGCCGGCGCTCGAACCCTACATGCTTGGTTGACCTCCAAGCTCTCTCGCCACCAGGGTCATCGCCTTCCCTGGAGCCTTTGGCGGCTGTGGATTGACTGCTTGCAAAATAGCTGATCGCTGATTAAACTTTAAACGGTCAGTTCACGGATTTCTTCTTCCACTCGTGGATATCCAATAGGATTGGTGAACTCCCGTCGCCGGCGCCACAACGGAACCTGATGTAACCACCGATGCCACACCTGTCAAGCGGGGGTTCCGGGATGCAGGCCGCGGCATACTCGGGGCAAGAGGGGTAGTCACATGAACAGAGTGGTCGTCAATCCATCCTTGAAAGGGATGAAATACATGGTCGTCGAGGACGATCCGGACACCTTGTTGCTGTTGACCAAACTCATCCAACACATCGGGGGCGCCACGGTCATTGCCTCCAACGGCAAGGATGCACTGCTCAAGCTCGCCACCGAGCACCCCGACATCCTCATCACCGACCTGGTCATGCCCGAGATGGACGGGTACCAGCTCTGCCGGCAAGTTCGGGAACTGGAGGAATTTTCCCATATCCCCATTATCGTGATCTCGAAACACAACGATGTCAGGGAACGAGTGGCAGCGCTCCGCTCCGGCGCTGACAGCTTCATCTCGAAACCGGTGTATGCCTCGGAACTGGTGGCGGTCATCGAAGCGCTTCAGCGATTCGAACGATCTGTTTTGCGGCGACACGGATTGGATTCAGAACCCATGGAGGTAACCATCACCCCCACAGTGGACAAGGACGAATCCCAACCCACGCCGGATAATCAATCGAAGGTCGAGGAACCGTCCCGGCAGATCGCCATGCTGATTGCTTCCCTGGAAAAACGGTTCGGCGCCGTGTTTCAGCGTGGCGCGATGTACTACAGGCGGAAAAATCTGCTAATGGCACTCGAGTTATGGGAGAAAGAACGCGACTCGAAGGCCAGGAAGGATGTCGATCTCGACAGGTTGATCAGCCTGGTGAGCAAGCTCTTCGTGGATGTGGCGATGCAGGTGCTGGGCGCATGGGAGTACATCCCCATGCTGGTGGGCAATCAGCCATCCGAGCAGGTGTTGGCCGGACTCAAGAGTGAAGATCGCAACATCCTGCAGATGATCGACGAGCAAGCCTCCATCAAAGAAATCTGCAGCAGCTCCATCGAGGGTGTCCGCAAAACCCTGTACATCCTCTACCGTTTCGCCAGAGCCGGAATCATCAAGCTGCGGGATCCTGTCAGCAACCAGGAGCTACACTCACTGACCACCTGATCCGCAGTCCACTCGGCATGATTTCCAGCAGGCATTGCCCACAGCGGAAAGAAATGTGCGTGCTGTCAGTGCCGGGTGGCGGACCGGGAATGGCTTCAGTCGTTATTCCGGGTCAAGCTGAAATGGAGTGTATAACCGCCCACCTGGACGATGTCGCCATCCCGCAGCAAACGTTCCGTGACTTTTTTGCTGTTGACGAAGATGCCGTTGGCACTGTTCAGATCATGAACGGTGAAGCCCTGTTCCGAACACCCTACCCGGGCATGGAGCCGGGATATGGTGGGATCGTTCTTCAGCACAATGTCGCAGCTTTCGCTCCTGCCGATCTGAGCGCCCTTGGTATTAAGAAAGAATTCCCTGATGAGACGGTCGCCACGCATGAGCGTCACGGTCGCCTGAACCGGATCGTGTGACTTGACCGCGTGCTCATCCAGCAGGTCGGTGGGAAGCCCGTCGCGCAATTCTCCGCCGTGCAGGGTCTGCTCGGCCAGGCTTTTAATGCGTTCTGAATTCTCCCGCGGATCGAGGCGCCGGCGTTTCATACCAGCCTCCGCCTCCTTGACGAGACCCCGTTCGGCAAGGCACAGAATTGCCTTGTACACCCGATAATCGCCCAGTTCGACTGCCCTCGCGCATATTTCAGCCACCGGGGAGATGCCGTCCATGTAGGAGATAAGGCGCCATTCATCCATGGCCAGCGTGACCGTCTCCTCGTCCACCAGCGGGGTGGAACGTAACTGCGGCACGGCCTCGTCATCCTCGAGCCAGGCCACCGCCCGGCGAATGCTGTCCAGGTTCCGCATCGCCTCCATCACGGCGAAGGGAACCTCTATCTCCATAGCGGGCAGATCATCAGGCGCCAGTTTGTGGTCCAGAAATTCAAATTCACCTTTGCTCCACAGGAACAAACCACAAATTTCCTGCAGATAGAAGCGCCTGGCAATGGAATCCAATTTTTCACGGGTGAGCAGCCCCTGTGTGACCAGGTCGGGTAACACCGCATCCCGACCCTTCACCAAATCTTGCAATTCGTTCTTCTCGGTCTGGGTAAGCTGCAAATTTTGCAACATGGCTTCCATGAGCCGCCAGCGGTCGCCCGCGGATGATATACAGAGAATAGCGCCGTCCTTCAGATAGACAAAGCAGGTGCGTTGGTCGCGGGACACCAGAAGACACCCGGTCCGGTTGCCAAGATGCAGGAGATTGAAAATATCACTAAGGGGAATGACTTCGATGAATCCCTTGAAGGCGAAATGCTTCCTGGATGCCCACCGTGCTTCTTCCCGCGCTTGCTGATCCATGCCATCTCCTCGCCGGCTCCTCAAACGATTCCGAGAGTGATTATCACATCGCGCGGCGAGTCGCGGACCGTTCGCCGCCGTCCCTTGCCCCTATCAGAATCATTGGGTTGTCCGTACCGACATAGTGTAAACCGTGCATAGTGACCCGGTCAAACACGAAAACACCGGCACCGGTGACGGATCGTGATCGCCGGCACCAGGGTCCGCCCATTGGACCAGGAGATGAAAGACCGCCGGCGTCGATGTCGGCGAGGGGGCTGGAAAACACCCCACCGGAGAATCGAGCGCTCCATTCCATGCCCCGCGCCGGCGAATTCCGGGGCGGTCCGGCGTTGCGCCGGGAGACAAAACCAGTTGACGTACCTGTGTGAGCGCAACTAGCATGCTCACCACAGCGGCGCCGGACCTGGGCATAGGCGGAACTGCCGCCGGCCCGCAGCGGGCACCGAATGATACATCAACGACCGGGAGGCGGGTGATGCACATCACCACACCGGTCGATCATGGAGGTCATGCATGGCGATTCCGATGCTGGATCTGGGCACACATCATCAAGGCGCGGCGGTGGCCATCGAAGCGAGGGTCTTGGAAGTGCTGCGCAGCGGCGGGTACATCCTGGGCAAAAATGTCCGCGAATTGGAAGCTCGTCTGGCGGAGTATTGCGGCGCTGCTCACGGCATCGGGGTGGCATCCGGCACCGATGCGTTGCTACTGGCCATGATGGCGCTCGATATCGGTGAAGGTGACGAGGTCATCACCACCCCCTACACGTTCTTCGCCACCGCCAGTGCCATCGCCCGAACAGGCGCCAGGCCGGTGTTCGTGGATATCGAACCGGATACCTACAATATCGATGTCAGTCTGATCGAGGCCGCCGTGACCGGCAACACCAGGGCGATCATGCCGGTGCACCTGTTCGGTCAGGCGGTGGACATGGATGCACTGACGGCCGTCGCCGACCGGCATGGCCTGGCGGTCATCGAGGACGCGGCGCAGGCGCTCAGCGCCACCTACAGGAATCACCCCATCGGCGGCCTGGGCACAATGGGCTGCTTCAGTTTCTATCCCTCCAAGAACCTCGGCGGCGCCGGCGACGGCGGTCTCGTGGTGACCAGCGACAACGCCTTGGCCGACCGGCTCCGGGCATTACGGGTCCATGGCGCTTTACGCACGTACCACCATGACACGATCGGCATCAACAGCCGCCTTGATGAAATCCAGGCAGCCATCCTGCTGGCCAAATTCCCCCACCTGGAGAACTGGTCCGAACAGCGCCGAGAAAATGCCGCCCGGTACGACCGGCTGCTCGCTCATCTGCCGGTGGTCACGCCGGTGGTCAGACCCGATCGGAGAATGATTTACAACCAGTACGTGGTGCAGGTGGGTGAGGAGCGTAACGCGCTGGCGGAATTCCTCAAGTTCCATGAAATCGGTCACTCGATCTATTACCCGGTTCCGCTTCATCTGCAGCCATGTTTCTCCTACCTGGGGTATTCCTGTGGCGATTTCCCAGTCGCGGAGAGGATGTCCGGTGAAACCATCGCCCTGCCCATCTACCCGGAGCTTCGACCGGAGCAGCAGGAGCAGGTAGTGGAGGTTATCAGGGAGTTTTTCTCTTCGCTTTGAGAATGACATGATGAAGGAAACAGGACGGGAGCGCGGCCGGCCGCCCGAAGAGTCCGTCCTTTGTTCATACCGCCCATGGATCGCCGCGCAACTCGTCCTGATCGCACTCATCCTGTTGTTTTATCATCCACTGCTGACCGGTGACCTCGCCGCCGGGTACGACATCACCCAAGCCTTTTATCACTATCGCGAATTCGTCCGGGGCTCACTGCAACAGGGCGTCATTCCGCTGTGGAACCCCCATATCTTCTGTGGATATCCCTGTCATGCGGCACTGCAATCATCGGTGTTGCATCCCCTCACCTTCCTGCTCGCCCCGTTACCCACAGAATGTACCATTACTCTGTCGCTGCTACTGTATCTTTGCCTCGGCGCCGGCGGCATGCTGCTGTTTATGCGGGAGTTGCGCGCAGGGGTCATGGCCGGACTCTTCGCCGCCGTCACCTTCACTTTCAGCACCTTCTTCATGCGCCACCTGCTGGCTGGCCATCTTACCCATCTCTGCACCATGCTGGGAGCGCCGTTTCTGTTCTACCTGTACACCAGGTACCAACGCCGCCCCACAACCATGGTCGCTCTCCTTTCCGGAATCTACCTCACCACCCTCCTCCTCCTCGGCCATCCCCAATTTCTCTTCTTCTCATTTATGGGACTGATCCTGTACCAGGCCGCCACCGCTGGCCTGCACCCCCGGACCGGATTTCTTCGCGCCCTCTTCCAGGCCATCCGGTTCGATGCCGTCTCCGGCGCGGTCTGTCTCCTGCTCGGCGCCGCCCAACTACTGCCGTCGCTGGAGTTCATGAGCGCCATCAACCGTTCCGGACAGGCGGATTTCAATTTTGTCACCGACAGTTCCATGCCGTTCGAGAATCTGCTCACCTTCTTCGTGCCAGCCATCTTCGGCGATGGGCTCACGGTTCCCTACTGGGGGCGCTGGTATCTGTGGGAAGTCACCGATTACCTGGGTTCGGTTGCGCTCCTGCTGGCATTGATGGCACTGGTGCGCCGCCGCGGAGACAGGCAACGGCTTGTCCTCGGTTTTACCGCCATGGCGGCACTGATCCTGTGTTTCGGCCGCTATACGCCGGCTTATGGAATCCTGCTGCATATCGTCCCGGGAATCGGTTTGTTCCGCAATCCCGGCCGCTTCCTGTTCATCGTGAACATCGCCTTGAGCGCGATGGCGGGGCTCGGCCTGGAGGATGCCGTCAGACGGCCGCTGCGGCGTGCCTGGTTCTGGATCGGTATGATTCTCGCGCTGGCGGCGGTGGTCCTGAGCGATGCCGCTCCCGCGCCGCCAAACTGGTGGAAATGCGGGGTGGATCATTTGACCGCAGCGGCCGGCGCCCTGACATCGGTTCCCAGGCCGTCGGCGCGGGAGTTGTACGACACGAGTTTCCACCTGGCGGCCATGTCCCTGACCATGAGCCTGTCAATCCTGGCGGCAGTCCTGGTCATCCTGGCACTACGCTGGTCACGGCGCGTCAAGACGGTCCTGTTAACAATGCTGGTTGCCCTGGATCTGCACGCGGCCGGCGCGCGTTATGTCGGGACCACGCCGGTGCATTCAATCTTGTGGCCCCAATCCATCATGACACAACTGAGGAAGACGCCCGGCCGCTACCGCCTGCTGCCACTGATACGACAGGCGGACCTCAATGTACCCATGAGCCTCGGCATCAACTCTCCCGGGGGCTACGACTCCACCTGTCCCTCCCGGTTCAATGACTTGGTGCTGCTGATGAACGGCGAGCCGCCGGGGACCATTCTCACCAGCGTACAGATCTACCGATTCACGCCGCTGTTGGATCTGCTCGGGCTACGCTTCCTGCTGCTGCCGGACACTATATCACCCGGGAGATTGCCCTATGCGCCATTGCTGACCGAAGACGGGCTTACTCTGTATGAAAAACGAACGGCGGTGGGACGGGCGTACCTGGCCTGGCGGCCAAGATTGGTCAAGAACCGCGACGAGGCGTTGCGGATGGTGGGATCGGCGGACTTCGATCCGGGTTTCGATGCGGTGGTGGAACATAACCTCGGTACATTCCCCGATGGCCTGGAATGGGAGGAGACGGCACCGCGCCGACCGATCACGCCGGTGGAATTCACGGTGGACGAGGCGCACCGGCTGCGGATGGAGGTCGAGTGCGATAGCCCATGCTTGCTGGTGATCGCCGACAGCTATGACGACGGCTGGCTGGCCCGCGTGGATGGCCGGCGCCGGGAGATTCTGCCGGCGAACGGAGGGTTTCGGGGAATTCCGCTGACAGCGGGAACGCACGATGTGCTACTGCAATACCAACCGCCAGGATATGTCCTTGGCCTCTGGCTTTCGATGGTGACGATGCTGGGACTGGCAGCCGCCGGCGGCAGGTGGTGGCGGCACCGGCACTCGATGCGCCAGGAAATACCGGACCTGGATCATCAGTCCCCGGCCAACGCCGAGCCGCAGACCGCGCCAT
>JAFGDC010000348.1 GCA_016932295.1 candidate division CSSED10-310 bacterium | reverse complement strand
GCAGGCACGCATTACGTCATGGTGGATACATGGCCGGCTCCTTCCTGCATTCCCGACTTCAACCTGACCATCGCCGAATGCAGCCCGTCGACGGGCGCTTGCTGTGTGGCGGGTTCATGCGTTGCAACCAACAACGGGATGGAATGTCTCGCCCTGGGTGGTTCATGGTTCGAAGGTTCTACCTGTCCTGACTTCACGTGCCCCGACCCCCGCGGCAACGACTGCCTGGATCCCATCCCGGTGACTGCTCCCGCCGCGCTGCCTTACACGGATGCGCACCAGACCACGTGCGGGCGTGATAACGACTACACCGAGACCTGTCTTGGCACCTTCGATACCGGTGAAGACATTATGTATGAACTGACCGTCACCGGTGAAGTGTGCGTGGATATCGGCGTCTCGACCACCGGTCCTTTCTACAGCGGCTCGGTGGGTATCGCTCTCGGCTCCGCCTGCCCGCCGGGTGCACCTTGTATCGCTTACGATACGGCCGGAACCGGCGAGTTCGGCACCGCGTTGACATCGCAGATCCTGGCTGCCGGTGTGTACTACATCATGGTGGATACGGACGGCAGTCCGGCTTGCGTGGAAACCTTCACCCTGACCATCGGGGAATGCCCGATTTCGCCGCCGGCCAACGATCTGTGCGAGGATGCCTGGCAGATCGTCTCGCCATATCCTTCTATAGTCAGCGGCACCACGAAAGGTGCGACAGTCGATTGTGCGGGTGTGCTGGATTGGACCGCCGTGTGGTACAAGTTCAACCTCGGTACCGCCAAGAACCTTCTGACCATCGACTACTGCGAAACCGGCGAGGATATCTCCACTATCGGCGCCATTGTCTATCCTGAACCAATCGATCCTCCCTCCGCCTGTCCCTCTGACTGCAACACGTACATCCTCAGAACCGCCATCAACTGGGTCGAATGCCCGAACGGCTGCACCAATCCGGTCTTGACCTTCCTACTCGACGGTCCCGCCACCTATTATCTGCCGGTGTACGCCAGGCAGGGAAGCGGGTTGGGGGTCGATTTCTCATTTACGGTATCGGTGGAAGACGTCAGCGTCCCCAACGACGACTGCGACAACGCCACTGCCATCGACGAGGTCACCGATTTGGCGTTCGACACGACGTATGCCACGTTCGACGGCGGCGGCATCTGCATGACCGGTCCCAACCTCTGGTATTGCTTCACGTCCCCCTGCGATGGCTTGGTGCAGGTGAGCCTGCTGGGTTCCGGTTACGATACCAAGCTGGCGGTGTACGATGGCTGCGGCTGCGATCCGCCGGGCACCGAACTGGATTGCAACGACGACTTCAGCGGCCTGCAATCGCTCATCTCCTTCGAAGCGGTCCAGGGGCAGTCCTACCTCATCGAGGTGGGTGGTTACTCCACTCACGTGGGACAAGGCATCCTGAATGTCTCTTGTCCGGCCCCCATTCCAGCCTTGTCACCTATCGGCATCTTCGCGTTGCTCTGCGGTCTCGGGCTGACGCTGCGCCGCGCCCTGCGCCGCCGCGGCTGATCCGTCTCCGCAGGCAGTTGTCGGGCCTCCGCCAGCGGGGGCCCGGGTTGTTCTGCGATTCGGTTTGTCCATGGAACAATGACATGTCATGCTTGTTGTAGTTGTTGTGGCATTTCGTGATGGATAGCACAACCAACGCCCGGACAGGGAGGAGGTGAGCAATGGGTGGGATGATGAAAAAAATGGTCAGGATTGGAATGGTGCTGGCTCTTGCGGGGAGTGCGGCGGCACCGTTGCTGCATGCCGCCGATCAGCAGGTTCAGCCGGTAGACCAGTCGAAACAATCACCCCCGGCCCGGCGGTCGCGCGCTGTCGCAGGCCATGAACTCACCGCGGAGGAGCGGGAGGCGCTGCTGTACATGCGCCAGGAAGAGAAGGTGGCGGCGGATGTCTACGCGGAACTCGCGGCAGCCTGGAAATCGCCCTTGTTCAACAATATTCTCAGGAGCGAGACGCGCCATAAGGAAGCGTTGAAGATCCTGCTGGATAAGCATGGGTTGGAGGATCCGATCGCGGGTCTCGAGCCGGGAAAGTTCTCTGACCGGGCCCTCTCGAAGGTATACAAGAAAGCCGTGGAACGGGGTCGGAAGTCGCTGGTGGAGGGATTGCAGGCGGGAGCCGGCATCGAGGAACTGGATATTCTCGACCTGCGGCGACTCCTGCCGAAGGTGTCCAACAAGGAGCTGTCCAACACGTTCCAGCAGCTCAGGCGCGCCTCCGCCAACCACCTGCGGGCTTTCGTGAGGATGCTGGCCCGTCACGGCGTGACCTATGAACCCCAGCACATGGATAAACACGATTTCGACTCGCTCATGAGTGAAGCCGGCCCGCAGCGCACCGGAAGGACCGGCGGACCGAGCCGGGACCGCGCGGAACCGGTGCGTTCGCAGAATTGATGTCGGCGGTCCCGCCCTACCGGCAATGACACGCCGTCAGCGCGGGGATGATGGTCGCCGGGACATATGCCGGTCCTGGCGGTCGTGCCCAGTGGCCGCTTCCCTT
>JAFGDC010000347.1 GCA_016932295.1 candidate division CSSED10-310 bacterium | reverse complement strand
GTCTTCTCAACGCCGCGTGCCGCCAGTCGCCAGCAGCACGAACAGCCAGCGTAGTGGCGGTATCATTTCTCATCCCGTTTCTTCGGGCGATCGAGCGAGGATTCCAGGCGCATGAACCAGGAATCTCCCGCCTTGTGCCAGTAAAAAACGATTTCTGGTTTCCGCAGTTCCCCGGTGTTCAGAACTTTGACCGTGGTCCTGGTGAGGACCCGCCCGCGGTCTCCACTGCTGTCGATCTGCACCTTCATGATTTCATACTCTTGAATATCGAGAAATTCCGGCTTGATGTGAAACAGGCGTTCCAGGAGATAAGGAATGTCCACTCTCTTTTGCTCTTCCGGTTCATGATAGGTGGCGGCCTTGTTGAAATCCTTGAACTGGATGTCTTCGAGGAAAGCCCTGGTCAGTTCTTCCAACGCCTTTTTGTCACTGGAGGGTGCCAGCACGAAGTTGCCGATCCTTATGCCGAACTTGCTTCCGAACAGGAGAAACAAACCGGTCATGATTATGAGCAATGCGAGGATCATCGTGCTTTTCCTCATGTCAACTCCTTTGTTACTCCAACGGATTTTGACCGCGCAGCAGATATACCGCGAGCAGAAAGAAAACGAGCAGGAAAACCATCTGGAACCCTATCCCCAGTGCCAGCTTCCACCAGTCGGGGGATGCCGCCCTCAACTGTTCGAATACTTGATATGACCACCTGACGATCATCAGTTTTTCCACCCATGTTGCGGCTCCGGTCATGTATTCCGCCGGCAGGACGAATTTGGAGAACAAGATCTGTGGAATGATCACCAGCGGCACTAAACCCACCGCCTTGTCGACGCTGCCGGCCCATGAAGAGATGAGGAGGCCCAAGGTGGTGCCGGCGAGAGACGTGAGATAGGCGTTGAGGAAATGGAAGAGTGCCAGGTTGTCCAGATGTACATAGTAATGAACGATACCAATCAGCGTCAGGCATTGGATAAAGGAGAGTATGGCGAGGATTCGAAGTTTGGAGAAGAGGTAGGCGCCCACCTGCAGGTTGATCATACGTTCCCGCATAAAGATCCGCCGTTCCTTGACCACTTCCCGGGAGGCGTTGATGCAGCCGAACCAGACGCTGGTCAGGGAGAAGATGAAGAACAGGGAGTCGGTGGCATGCACCTCCCGCCACCGGAGCACGATCAGGGCGGCGATCAGGGGCGCCTGGACCAGCAGAAGCAGCGTGTTGCGCATATCACCCAGAATCGTATCCAGGTATCGGTCAGCCAGGATGCCTGCCTGGCGCAGGTCGATGATTTTCCATGTCCGGTTTGTCGAACTGGTTCCGGAAGCCTTTGTGGTTCGCTGCCCGTTGTCCCCGCTGGACATGATCGTCACTCCTGATCGGTGCCGTAGACCCGGCGCTTCAGCTCTTCGAGCTGCGATTCGATATCCTCGAGTATGCGTTCTTTGGATGGCACCTCGCGTTCAGCGGCCGATGTGTCCCCATCTTTCCTGATTCGCTGCCCGGCCGGCCGAGGTTTCGGGGCCTCCGTTGTGTCCGCCGGCACACCGCCGCTTGCGGGTGTCCCACCGCGGGGGTCTGTGGAGAGGAATGAGGAAATCGGCAGGGCGGCGCGAGCCGTGACATATCGGCGGTAATACTCGGACGCAGTGAAGACATTATGCAACGCCATGGGATTATCCACGGACAGGACCGAATAAATATCAGCGAATGACTGCACGCCGAAAAATGCGGGTGCTTCTCCAGGCGGGCCGATAAAGACCGTCCAGCCCCCGCTCAACAGCACCACCAGATCGAACAGCCGGACGGAATCCATGACATGCGTGGTGACTACCATGGTGCGACCCGACAAAGCCAGTTTTTTGAACAACTCCATGGTGCTCTCCTCGAGAGCCGGATCGAGTCCCGCCGTGGGTTCGTCAAGCATGAGCAGGGGCGGTTCGGTCATGAGTTCAATGGCGATATTGACCCGCTTACGTTGCCCGCCGCTGAGCCGTTTGATTCTGGTCCGCCGGCGATCGGTCAGATGCAGGAGTTGCAAAATGTCCCTGATCCGGGGTTCTATCTCGGCGGTTCGATCCGGTGGTAACCTCAACAGCCCGGTGTAGTAGAGCACCTTTTCGACCGTGAGAGATCGATGCAGGATATCATCCTGGGGCACATAGCCGATCTTGAATTTTACCTGGTCATAGTGCGTATACAGGTCAAGTCCGTTCAACAGTACTGAGCCCCGGCGTGGTTTTCTGAGCCCCAGGGCGGCGTAGAGCAACGTTGATTTGCCGGCGCCGCTGGGGCCCAGCAGTCCGACCAGTTCACCGGGCAGAACCGTGCAGGAGATCCCGGCAAGGATGCGTTCGCCGCCGAGAGTGACACCTACATCTTTGATGTCCAACCTGATGCCCATACGTATCCCGTCCAAATCATTCATGACGCTTCCACTATAGTTGTCCCAAAGGGGCGGATCAACCGGGTGGTGAGAGTGATGGGTATGGTGTGGGCTTTGTTCGTGGCATTGGAAGAGGTTTCAGGAGATGCGGGTTTCTTTTTGGTTCCGACATAAGGATTCCGGCTCGGACGCTGTCTGCCGGTGGTAGTGCCGGGATCAGTTTGAAAGACACTGTGTCGCCCTGTGAACACAGATGCATTGCGTATGGCTCACAGTCT
>JAFGDC010000346.1 GCA_016932295.1 candidate division CSSED10-310 bacterium | reverse complement strand
TCACCGTTCCGATTGAGGAATGCACAACGCCCGTGGTCCAGACCGCGTCATCCCGCCGGGCCAGCTTGAGTCCCGCCGAGCCGCCGTAATAGGAGACGATCGGATCACCGGTTCCGGTCACGCGTATTGAACAGTACCACCCGACATACTGAACGTCGTCGACCGTTTCGGGCACCCCCGGCCAGCCACCGGGCTGGTAAGTCACGTATTTCAGGACCGAGTCAGTGTTGTCGGTATAGGCAATATGGGCGAAGCCACCCGCATCACCGGCCAGGGAGAGAAACGCGCCCTGGCTGTGGCCGCTGCCATCAGGAACCAGGTCCCGCCACGCGGCGCCGTCCCAGTACACATGATGCATCGTATTGACCCCAGCCGAGTTGGAATAGACGATATTGGGCTTGTCATCGATATAGGCCAGCGCGCAGCGGGAGGGATTCATGAGGCCGGCGGCCGGCGTCCTGATGCTCCAGGAGCCGCCCGCGGATTGTTCAGCCAGCTTCAGGGTGCCGTTGTAACGATCGAAGTAGGCGATCCCTGGCAGGCCGGCATCGTTCAACGCCAGGCTGATGCAGTGCCCCACTCCCTGTCCGCCGGCGATCTGGACGATGCTCCAGGTTCCCCCGTTCCCACGGTGTGCGTACCGCACCTGGTTCTCCACTATGTCGCCATAAGCCGCGTGCACGTCATCGGTTCCGCGCACCGCGATGCTCGCCTCGTACCCCACGCCGGGTGAGCCGTCGATCAATTCATACCGCCATGTCGCGGAGTCACGCCACGCGTAATAGCAATGATCATAACCATAGGCCAGGTGAGGACGACCCTGGGTGTCCAGCGCCATGAAACCGGGTCCCATGTCCCAGAAACCCCGCGCATCCTGCATCAGTTCCACGTGCCAGGCGGCCATGGCAGGATGACACAGCAACATCGACATCAACACCACGAGAACAAACACCTGTTTCATGACACCCTCCTCCGGAATCAACGGTCTTGCGAGTTCTCCGCACCAGCCAGCACCGCGGCTATTTCATGAATCGCCCGGTCAATCTCTGCTTCGGTGGTAAACCGGCCGATGGAGAACCGGATGGTACCCATGGCATATTCCACGGGCACGTCCATGGCCCGTAGCGTGGCAGACATTTCCACTGCGCCGGAATGGCACGCCGCACCAGCCGACACCGCGACCCCGGTCAGGCGGCGCAACAGCGCATCCGCACGCACGCCGGGGAATCCCAGGCTGAGTGTATTGGGCAGGCGCAGCTCCGGGTGGCCGTTCAACCGCGGGGGCGGTGCAATCTCCCGCAAGCCTGCATGGAGCCGGTCACGCAGCATCCCGAGACGGGCGGCATGCGCCTCCCGGTCGATACCGCACAGTTCACACGCCTTGCCCAGGCCCACGATTCCCGCGACATTCTCCGTGCCTGCCCGGCGGTTCCCCTCATGAGCCGCGCCATGGATCAGTTTTTCCAGGCGCACGCCGCGCCGTACGAAGAGCGCGCCCACTCCTTTCGGCGCATAGAGCTTGTGGGCGGCCACCGACAGGAGATCCACGCCCATGGCCTGGACGTCAGTCGGGATCTTCCCCGCGCTCTGCGCCGCGTCCGTGTGCACGAGCACGCCGTGCCGCCGGGCGATACCGGCGATTTCGGCGATGGGCTGGATCGTGCCAACCTCGTTGTTGGCGTGCATGATGCTGATAAGAATGGTGCGCGGGGTGACAGCCCGGGCAACCTCCGCCACGTCGACCAACCCCTGCCCGTCCACCCCGATGTACGTCACCCTGAAACCGATCGTTTCGAGGAAACGGCACACCTCCATGACGGCGGGATGCTCGATGGCACTGGTGATGACATGGTCGCCGCGGTCACGGTTGGCGAAGGCCGCGCCCCTGATGGCGTGATTGTTGGATTCGCTGCCGCCGCCGGTGAACACAATCTCTTCGCCCGCACAGTTCAGCAGCGCCGCCGTCTGGAGCCGCGCCAGATCCACGGCACGTGCGGCGCGACGGCCGTAGACATGGCTGCTGGAAGGATTGCCGAAATGCTCATGGATAAACGGCAGCATGGCTTCAACCACCTGCGGATCGAGCGGGGTCGTGGCATTATAATCAAGGTATATCGGTTTCATGAGACCCACTGTACCGCAACCACTCTCAAAATTCACCCCGGTTCTGTTTACCGTGTCGTATTCAGGGATGAAGATGCGCTGCCGGATTTGCCCGGGCGCTTGTCTATCATTATTATGTGCCCATGAAACGACGTTTCCGGCACAATATGATCCACGGAACGATTCTGGTGCTTCTCGCCATGGGTGGGGTGCGCGCCACATCACCACCGCCGGAAGCCATCCGTGCGCCCACGCCCCGGATACTCGCCAGCGGCATTGCCGAGTCAGCCGTTGAAGACCGGCCGTACCTGTCCTATGTCACCGGGTGTCTCGATATTCTCATGGATTATGGCACCGATCGCTACGGACCGCTCCATCGCCCGTTGCTGACGGCCATCCTCGACGTACGCACCCTGGAAGCACCGGCACAGCCGGCGCGCCGCGAGTATCCCTGGCGCGGTGACTGGCGGGATGGTTTCTGG
>JAFGDC010000345.1 GCA_016932295.1 candidate division CSSED10-310 bacterium | reverse complement strand
CCTCGCCTAGATATGCCGATATAACCTGCGTGTTGGTCTTGATTTCATCCGGCAACTGCTCGTTTCACAATGACGTCCGGACCGGCAGCGGTACCGTTCCCGGCGCTGATCATTTCTCCAGCAGTGTCAAAAACGCCGCTTCATCGAGGATGGCCAGCCCCAGCGCACGCGCCTTCTCGTACTTCGATCCGGCAGCCTCGCCGACCACTACGTAATCAGTCCGAGCGCTCACCGCGGAACTGACGATGCCACCCTTCCGTTCGACGAGTTCCTTTGCCTGGGTACGGGACAGCGTGGCGAGTCCTCCGGTAAAGACAAAGGTCTTCCCCTCCAAGTCATTCGTGGAAACTGAGATCGGTTCCGGTGCCGGTTCCGGTGCCACCCCATTGGCCAACAGCTTGTCAATGGCAGCCTGGTTCGTGGGTTCCTGGAAAAACTCGACAATGCTCCGGGCTGTTTGCGGCCCAATCTCGTGGATTGCCAGCAGTTGTTCACCCGTTGCTCGGCGGAGATTGTCCAGCGTTTGAACCTGCTGGGCCACGACCTTGGCGACATAAGCCCCCACATGCTTGATACCCAACGCATACAAAAACCTGTGGAGGGGTCGCTGATGGGACGCGTCGATCGCCGCCAGCAGGTTGTCCGCAGAACGTTCCGCGAATCCTTCCAATGGCAACAGATCCGATTTCTCCAGCCGGTAGATATCGCCGAGATCGACGATCATTCCCTTCTCCACCAGGAGACTGACGGTTTTAAATCCCAGGGATTCGATGTCCATGGCCGGTTTGGAGACAAAATGGGCGATACGCGCCTTGAGCTGCGGTTTGCATGACAATCCTCCGGTGCAGACGTAGAACGCGCCTTCACGAATCACGTGGGAACCGCATGCCGGACAGTGTACCGGCATCAGGAAACGCCGTTCATCACCCTTGCGCTTCGCAACGAGAACCTCGACAACTTCAGGGATGACATCGCCGGCACGCGCCACCCGAACCAGATCCCCGATGCGAACATCCATCTTCTCGATGAATTCAAGATTATGCAGTGTTGCCCTGGAGACCGTCACACCACTCACATCCACCGGTTTGAGCAGCGCGACCGGGGTGAGCACGCCGGTGCGGCCGATCTGGACCGCGATGTCCATCACCTGGGTCTCCTCGCGACGGGGCGGAAACTTCAACGCCATCGCCCATCTGGGGCTGCGGTCCTTAGCGCCCAGCCTGTCCCGCTGGCCCAGATCCTCGACTTTCACCACGATCCCGTCAATTTCGATGTCCAGGGATTCCCTTCCTGCGGCGACCTCCTGATGATATTGCAGAACCTCCTCGATGGATTCGCAGCGCCGCCGGAAAGAATGCACCTTGAATCCCCACGCCTCCAGACATCGGAAGATTTCGAACTGGGTGGTGAACATTCTGCCTTCCACCAGCAACAGGTCATACACATACACGACCAGGGGCCGGGAGGCGGTCACGCGCGAATCCAGCACCCGCAGGGAACCAGCCGCCGCATTGCGGGGATTGGCCAACAAGTCTTCTCCCTGTTCGGCAAGCTGCTTGTTGAAGGCTTCGAACGCCATGACCGGCATGACCACTTCACCACGCACCGCCAGCAGGGTTGGCACCGGTTCCCGGTCCTCAAGCAAACGCAGCGGCACTGAACCGATGGTCCGAATATTGGCGGTCACATCCTCGCCCTCATATCCATCTCCACGAGTTGAGCCCTTGATGAGAAGGCCTTTTTCGTACACCAGTTCGACAGACAGGCCGTCCAGTTTCAACTCGGCGGAGTATGCCAACCGGGCCTCCGCGCCGAGCGTCTTCTGTGCCCGCACCGCGAACGCGCGCACATCCCCCGGCTCAAGAGTCCCGTCGAGACTCAACATGGGAGCGCGGTGAATCACCCTGGCGAATTTGTCCTGCGGAGCTGCCCCCACCCGCATGGAAGGAGAATCATCCACCCTCAGTTCGGGGTGCTGGATTTCGAGCGCAACCAACTCCTTCAACAGGCGATCATAATCAGTATCCGCGATGAGAGGATCGTTCAGCACGTAATAACGATGGTTGTGGTACCGCAGTTGCTCCCTCAATTCGGCAACGCGCTGTTCGATTTGCCGTGCATCCATTTCTCACCTCCTGATCCATCTTCGGGACAGGGAACCTACTTATTGTAACTGCACTCAACCTGACTGTCAGCGCGACCTTCAGTACCACGGTTCAGGAGAGTCCTCAAAAAAGGGCCCGGGAGCCGACTCCCGAGCCCTTTCATCAACAGTGGAATGCCGGAGGGGTTACCGCTTGCGGGTTGCCACTCCCATCAAGCCTCCGATGGCGACAAGCAAAAGCAGGAGCCCGGCTGGACCGGTGGCCGGCACCGCGGCGGCGCCGCCGACAGGGAAGGTGTACGGGAACTGCCTGGCTTCCGCTTCGCTGCAGGTTCGGTTGGAATGGGTATCGTCACCGTAGATGTAGGTTACATCATATGTCTCGTTTGCAGTGACACGGAGATAGTATTCGACGACATCGCCGACGGCAAAGGTGTTGGCGACGGTGGCCAGCCAGTATTCATTGACGCCGTGGACCGTATCGAAATTGAAATCGGCCAGCGACCACGAACTCGATCCCTGTTTTCGATAGAACAGGTCGGTGTATTCGTCCCAAACCGTGGAAACGGGATAGGAGCCCAGGTAGAAGTAGATGTTCTCATCGCTCACCAGTGGCAGCAGAGGCCGCCTCATGGTGATGTCGGGGAACGGTGGTTCGTTGTTGACCGGAATGTGCCACGCGTTGACTGGATTACAAGGCGTCACGGTGGGGCCGGGAGTGGGCTGGGCGGTGATGGTGAATGTGTAGGCGCCGACCTGAGCGGTCGTCTGCAGATCGGTCGTTGCGGAAGTGCCGTCGTCACCATAGATGTATGTCGTCGCATAGGTTTCCGGATCACCTTCCAACGCCAGAAAATACTCCACCGTGGTACCAAGCAGGAAACTGTTGGGGAAACTGGCCAGCCAGTACTCATTGGGTCCCTGGTTGGAATCGAACGTAAGAGCCGTTGTCTGCCAGGGGCCGACACCTTGTGCGCGATAATACACCGTGCCGCTCCAGATGGACGTCTGTGGATATCCACCCGCGTAAACGTAAATGATCGAATCGCTGCCATGCACTTCCAGCGGATTGCGCATGGTCACACTGGGAGGCTCATTGTTGGAGGGGATGTGCCACACATTGAGCAGGTTGGCGCCCGGAGTCGGCGTGGGGCCGGGGGTGGGAGATCCGGCGATGGTGAATATGTAAGGAGCTGATTCCGCCGTGGCCTGGTTGCCGGATATGTTGGAGTGAGTGTCGTCACCGAAAATATAGG
>JAFGDC010000035.1 GCA_016932295.1 candidate division CSSED10-310 bacterium | reverse complement strand
CCAGGAGTACGATCTGTCCACCTATGCCGACGGGCAGCCTGCCGTATACCTGCGCTGGACCATGGGCACCACTGACTCCAGTGTGATCTACTGCGGCTGGAACATCGATGACGTGGAGGTATACTACACCCTGCCCTGCGATATCACTCCCACACCGTTCGTACCAACCCCAACGGCCACGCCAACTGCCACGCCGACCTTGATTCCGACGGAATCGCCCACCGCGGTTCCGACCGACATCCCCACCATGGGACCCACCCCGACCGCGCCGCCGGTGACACCCACCCCGATGCCCGGTACGCTGCATGTTGACCTGCTCCTGAATGGTACCTATTTCTCGCCCGAAATGGAATTCATCCTGGCGGTGAGGATCACCAATCCATATCCGGAAACGCAGCCGTTGATTCCCTTCGCCTGCGTGCTGGACGTCTACGGGATGTATTTCTGGTATCCGGTCTGGACGGTGGATTTCAACGCCTTCAACATGGATCTGACGCACGGTGCCACGGATATGAGCATCCTTGCGTTTACCTGGCCGGAGACCGGCGACCAGGAAGCAGAGGGGCTTCTGTTCTACGCCGCCCTGTTGAGCGAAGATTACACGGCCCTGGTCAGCAACCTCGACCTGGTTGAGTTTTCCTACGGTCCGTAAAAGCAGCATTGCAACTTACACAACCGGGTTCCGTCGCGGTCCGCGGCGGGACCCGGTTCCTGTACGGGGTATGATTCCGGCCCGCCTGCAACCCGTCCGGCCGCACCGGGAACCGACGCTGGTGTCGGCATGGCATACGATACGTGTCCAGGCCTGCCTGCAGGCGGCTTGGCGTGATGAACTCATCGACCAGAATCCCGCCGCCAGGATCCGGAAGAATCCGGAGAGTTCGCCGCGGGACAGGGTATTGACCAAGGATGAATTCCACCGACTGCGTATTGCGGTCGATTCCTATCCGGAGCCATACATAAGGCGGCTTTCATTCTGCTGATCGAGACCGGCGCCAGGCTGGGGGAAGTGCTCAAGGCCAGGTGGGAGCATTTCGACCTGGAGAACAAGCTGTGGCGGTTGCCAAAAACCAAGTCAGGCAAGCAGCAGTGGCTGCCCCTGGCCGACTCTACCATCCAGGTGCTGCGCCCCACGCCACGGGTGAGTTCCTTCATCGTGGCCGACAAGACGCCTGAGAAGCCCCGCTATGATCTGAAAGGTCCGTGGAAGCAGATCAAGGAAGCCGCCGGCCTGGAAGGCGTCAACATCCACGATATCCGCCGGACCTTCGGCCTGCATGTGGCGGTCCAGTCTGGATTGCACGTGGCCGGCAAGCTGCTCCGGCATTCCGACGTGAGCCTGACGGCCAGGCACTACGCGCCACTGGGGATCGATGCAGTCAGAACAGCGATGGAGAATCGCAACAGGCTGATGGAAAAAGAGTGCCCTGACCAAGCTGGTCTCGCAGCGTGGCAGGGTGAAATATTTTCTTAATCGAGGTGTCACGAAATCGTCCCGGTTGCGTCTTTACTCTATGTAGAGTCTTGGTGGAATGCCAATTGAATTGACCTGTTCAAAGTGAATCACCTGTCCGTGTGAAGACTCGAAAGGGGAACGCCATGAGGATTGTTGTCATGCTGTTGGTGACCATGTGCTGGATGGTCTCGATGACCGGCGCCGGAACCATTACCGTCGGTCCCGGCGGCGAGGACTATGCAACCATCCAGGAAGCGCTGCAAGCCGCGCATGGAGGTGATCTGGTGATGGTTTCACCAGGCACGTACAATGGGCCGATCACCATGGTGCGCGATGTACACCTCATGAGTGCAGGCTGTGCCAGCGAATTCTTTCTTTATAACCCTTAATACAACGCCAGCCTCGAGACCGTGCTGGATGGCGGGGCGGAAGCACCGGTGGTGCGGTTGGCAGAAGGAAGCACCATCGAGGGCTTCACCATCACGTCCGGCGGTGATGGGTACGCCGTCTACGGGCTGTATGTCACCGCCGCCGTGATCGGGAACAGAATCGTCGATAATCAGGGCGGCGGCATCTACCATCTGGGCGGCGGCCTGATCCATAAGAACCTGGTGGCGAATAATGAGGGGACAGGAATCGAGATTGCATACTCCAATGCCTCGATCCACTTCAACACCGTGGCTGATAATGAAGGTTCCGGGATCACCGCCACCGAGTCCATCGCCGGGATCACGGATAACATCATCGTCAACAATGGAACAGCGGGTTCAAGCGCCGCCGGTGTCCAGGTGATCGGCACCGTGGTGCCCACGATTGACTACAATGATGTGTGGCACAATCTTGCCAGTGACTACCTCGGCTGCACAGCAGGTTCTCACGACCTCAGTGACAATCCGAATTTCTATGATGGGTACTGCATCGGCGCCATCTCACCGTGTGTGGACGCCGGCTGCGACTACGGTGATGGTTACCAGTTCTGGAACGATGTGCCGGATGTGGGGTGGTTCGAATTCTCCGTGTATGAGCTGCCGGCATTGCACTGGATCGGGCTGGCCGGCTTGCTGTGCGCGATGGGAATCCTCCTCCGTCGAAAAGGCGTCCTTATAGGATTGCTGATTGCGGTGCTTCTTGTTCCTGGCATCGTTTCAGCAGAGACCATGTTGTCTTTGTTTGACGGTGATGGTCAGGTTGGGGTACCGACCTGTCAACTGCCGCAGCCGTTGGTGGTGAAGCTCGGTTATGTCGTGAGTTTGCCGGCAACCCAGGACACCTATGTCGATTTGCAGCAGGAATACACCGTATTGAATAACGATCACCTTTCCCTTGGGGTTCGGCAGGTAAGTGGCGCGAATAAATTGTGGTTTACCTATCTGGAGTTCGACTACCCATCCTACCCGGATACCGTCCTCAGAACCTTTCTCCGGTTGTTTCCGTACGATGTCTACTCGACTTCATATCCTGGCGACACTTTCTCCCATGGCCGCATTTACGATATTCCGTTTCCCTGGTCGGAATATACTGCGACATGGAACAACACCGACCCCGGCGATACCATCATGCCGAATCCATTCACGGAATGTTCAATGACTGAGGATATAACCTTCTATCATGAACTGCCCTTGAGTATGACGGACGGCTGGTTCACCGGTTCACCGGCTTCCTATGGCGTGGCGCTGACGGCGCTTGGTTCAGGCGCCGCCCTGTATGCGCATTGCTACAGCAAGGAGGCCCTGGTTGACCCAGCCCTGCAGCCGGCACTCCTCATTATCACCGATGATCCAATGAATGGTGTATCAGGTGAATATGTTTCATTCCATTGGTACGATGACATTGCCTCCTCCTGGCAATTCCTTGACTCAACGATGACTGATGATGACGGATTTGCCGCTTGGCAGGGTGAACTGCCGGACACTGAAGGTGAAATTCAGTTCATGGCCTATTGTCCAATCGCCACGTTCGGTCAGGCAGTGTACTTCACGGTGACGCTGGTCAAGCCGGTCATCATGGGCAACGTCAACGTCATGAGCTATCCCGGTTCTTCCCCGGCGGCGGCCGGGGAGACCGTCGCTGTCATCAACCCGGTCGAGGGCATTGCACTCAGCCTGACCACGGATGTTGACGGCCATTACACCACGGCCGATGATCCCACCATCCTGCCCACCGGCGATTATTACGTGACCGCCGAAGTGGACCATTGCGTGAGTGACATGAGCATGGTGACGGTGGATCCTCCGGACACCTATGTCCAGGATATCCAGGTGCTGTGCGGCATGATCTATGGCAGAGTGAACTCACCCACCGGACCACGCAGCGGCGCCGTGGTGACGCTGCATGAAGCCGGCATCACCCAGGTCACCACCTCGGAAGGCGATTTCCTGTTCCTCGTTACACCGGCGACCTGGCCGGCCACCTACACATTGAGTGCCACTTACCCCGGTGGCACCACCCTGCCCAATCCCTTGCTGGTCGTGCTGACCACCGGGCAACCGGTGGCGGAAGCCAACTTCTGCTGGCTGCCGACCGACGAAAACGAATTCCCTGGCGATGCCTATACCTACTATCCATCGCATTTTTCATCACCTGAATTCGATTCGGACCATGTCAATCTCGGCAATCTGCCGGAAGAGACCGTCGATACGTTTACCGGCCAGTTGCATTTGCACTACATCGACCTGGCGTTGCCCGGCAAGGGCGGCCTCGATCTGAACCTGATCAGGACCTATGCCAGTACCATTCGGGAACGCGCACCATGGGTGGACGATACTCAGTACAGAACCCGGTTCACCCATGAATCATGTCTCGGTTTGGGCTGGGATCTTCATTTTGGCAGAATCGACGATCCGGCCGGCGACGCCCCGGTGATGGTGCTGCCGGATGGCTCACGGCAGGCATTCCATACCGTGCCGTCCTCCGCTCCCACCGGGTATCCGAAATACTCGACCGAAAGATGGCGTCTCGATGATCTTGGTGCCGGTGATCTTCTCGTCACCAGCCCGGCTGGTGTGCACTACTTTTTCGCTGCCGCCGACTGTTACACCGTCACCAACGTGATGGAGTGCTGGCAGCGTGAGTATGCCGCGGTCACGGAGATCCGCAGCGCCGATGCGGATGGTGCCACCGGCAATCGGATCACCATCACGTATACGTACACCGGCGGCCGGCACGTCATCACACAGGTCGTGGATACGTATGGCCGGGCGATCGATTTCACCTATGATCCATCCACCGGCTTTCTCACCGGTATCACCGGTCCGAATGGTTCGGTGGAACTCGAATACGAGGTGACGGCCATTTCGACCGATCACGCCGCACTTACCCGGTTCACCGCCTACGCGGCCGGGACCGGCGGATCACCGGGCGATCTGCAGACCACTTACGGATATGGAAGCGCGATTGCCGATGCCGACTACTGCCGACTG
>JAFGDC010000344.1 GCA_016932295.1 candidate division CSSED10-310 bacterium | reverse complement strand
GGAGTTTACTGAGAGGTATCCCGGGTCAATCCCGCCGCGCCGGGACCGGGGATCCAAATGCCTTCCGGGAGTGGTCATGGATGAAGTGAATAAAGGAGTGGTCTGAGGTTTCATCGTGGTCGCCGGGTGATGCCCAGATCACGTATCATGTGTTGAGAATTGACGGGATATCGCAATAACTAATTATTATTTAATAATTTTTTCGGCTTTGAGTGACTTTTCTGTCCAACAGATCTGATCAAGCATCATTGCGAGGAGACTCCACGCCTTAAACCTCTCGTTTCTGTGATAGTGCACTACCAGGTAATCATAGGGTTTCGGCTTTTTGTAGCTTTTGAAGCAGTACCTCGCGCCGCTGACGTGGTCCAGCTGCCAGTCGTTGTCTTTTGTCCACAGATCAATCAACTTGTCCTTTGTTAAGGATCGAAGTTGACTTTTAGCTTGCGGTGACCACGTTTTTTGCGGTAATGGCTTGATTTCTGTCATGAGAGCACGGGAAAGTTGTTATAAAGAAATCATTCTCTGTTTCTTGTGCGTTTTTCGCGATCTCGCACGATCTCGGTGGTTTCCTGAAAAGTTCAAGGAACTGATTGTCAGATCTCATCAGATCATTATTTCTGAATCGAGCATCCAAAATCACACATGCTGATTCATAGGCATTTTTCACCGCTTCTTCTTCTGTGTTTCCTTCCTCGTAAACGCCACCAACACCAGGGCAGACTGCGATGAATACATCGTCTTCTTTCCTGATTAAAATTCTGAATCGACATCCATAGATCATCACGAATCGGTCCCTTTTATTCTTCTGACAGTAATTTGAGTGTCACAAACTGCCTGCAAAAACGCAAGTGCTTTTTTTTTGACTCACACTTGCCAACTGTTTCAGTATCTAAAACAGATAACAAAATCAAGAGTTCTCTTTTTTTCCTGACAACCAAAGCGGATTTTAAGAAACTGTAGTCAGGCGCAGGGTCATCGTTCCCGGGATCTCATCGATCAGCGTCACTGCAGGCACTTGGCAGATTTCACATCCCATCAGGTTCGATCCGAGTACATTCGTCGCGGCCAAACCATCCAACAGCATCGCCTGTTCTCTATGCTGAGGGGCATCGTGGGTCAATAACTCTCGATAAAACAGCGGATTCCGGGTACTGCTTCGGAGTGATCGTCACTCCTCGTAGGAGAAGTCGGTCCATGCCATGTTGCCGGCCAGTTGGTCACCTTGCAGGAAGGCCGCCCAGAAGCGGATGCCGTCGGCCGCGCCGCAGCCATGGGGCCAGGTGAAATCCATCAGATCGGCGGCGGCCTGTTGGCCTGCCGGCAGGTAGATGGTCTGAAAGTCGATTTCCGGGGCGGCGCACCATGACGGATAGAACCAATACCACCCCACGACATCCAGCACGACGAACAGGTCGGCGCTCAGGGTGGGGCCATGGTTGTGGTACGCCAGGGAGAGTATGAATCGATCGCCCGGGTGATACAGGTCCCGGCTGGTGTCGATGCTTACCGCCACCCCGGCGGGTGGGGTACCGGCCGGAGTGGGCGTGGCCGGTGGTGTGAAGGGTGTACCCGATGGTCTGGGCGTGGCGGTGGGCGTGGGCGGAAGGGTAGGCGCCCAGGTGGGCGTAGGTTCACCCGAACCCGCGGCGTAGCCCCGCACCATCAGGTCGTCGATGTTCCAGCCGCTGGCTTCCAACATGGAATCGGAGGTCTGGGAAAACTTGATCTGCATGTTCGGGCAGCCGTCAGCCAGGGATGCGATGGTATAGGTGCAGTAGATCCAGGACTGATCGTTCACCATGCCGCCGGCATGCCAGATCTCCGTCCAGTTCTGACCGCCGTTGTTGCTGATGTATAGACTTGCCTCATCGGTAAACATGTTGGTATTGAGCCAGCGATAGAAGGAGAGTGTGGTTCCGGTCAATGCGGAACAGTCGATGACGGGCGAGAGGAAGGAGCAGTTGGTATTGGAGTTGTAATTGCCGTTGCTGATGAGGTCGACGCCGATGACCATGCCGCTGCCGGAGGTGTGATCCTGGCTGGGATCGGGATTGGTCAGGAGGGTTCCGCCGAGGCCTCGCGGCCGATCCCATTGCCACTGGCCGTCTCCTTGCTGCAGCCAGCCCAGGGGCAGTTCGAAGGTGTCGGCGAAGACATCCAGCAACAGCCTGGTATGGAACCGGTAACAAGCGCCGCCGTGATCATCCCGGGTGATGTTGCCATGGGCATCGGTGGAGAGCACCGCAAGGTAGTAGTAGGTGTCTTCATCGAGATCGGAGAGCAGCAAAGAGTGCGTGAGGTTCCGGACGGGATCCATGGCCACTCGGGCCAGGTCGCCGGGTGATTGCCCGAAGAGCACGACGCTGTCGGCAGGTTCATCGGTGGTCCAGACGACGGTGGCGCAAGTATTGGTGACGCCGAGGACGGTGACGCCTGTGATGGCCGGGCCGATGCAGTCGGTTTCAGCCTGCGCCGTTACTGTCTGAGGTGCGCCTTCACAGTCGGCATCCTGGTAGACGACCGTGATGAGGTCGCCATGGCTCACCGCCAGCACGCCCGGGGCATTCTCGGTGGATAGGGGCAGACTGCCGTGGAATTGTCCGGTGGTTGGACCGGTCTCGGTCATCACCACCGTTTCCGGTTCCGGTTCGCTGTCGCTGCCGGCGTGAATGATACATGTGTCGGCCGCCGATGGATTGATGTCCAGGTCGGAGTCCCACAGCCGGATGTCCAGGTCGGAGTCGCAGGAATAGGTGTCGCGATCGGTGACCACCACGCCGCAGCCGGTGATCAGGACCATGGCCTCGGTCACCACCGGTTGGGCGTTGCGCGCCGTTACCACGATCCGCAGCGAGCCGGGAGTGAGCGCTTCGATGTTTATGGTGGCCTGACCGGAAGCATCGGTATAGGCGGCTTCGTGCACCTCGCCGTCTTTGCTAATGCAGACCAGGGCGGCGGCGACCGGCTGGCCGTTCCGGGTGACGGTGACATCCATGGGATACGAACCCACCGGGACAGCGGTGGGAACCGCCACATCCAACTGGTGTGGCGAGTCCGTCCGCAAATCTACCGAGGGATCACCCAGAAGATTGTATTCCTGGAAATAATACTGGGTGCGACCGCCGCCACCGTAGTACGTATAAACGTGCATGAGGCCATTGTTGGTCATCGCGCCAAAGGTATACAGCTCCTCGCTGAACACCGATTCGAAGAGTCCCTTCTCGAGCACGTCATCCTCGTCCCAATAGGAATAGGTGGAAGCCCCCCAGAAAGCCAAACTGCCTTTATTGGAGACGCGCAGCCAGGTTTCGCCGAAACACTCGGCAATGCCGAAGTTGCCGGTCAGGCAGGCGTGGCTGCTGACCCATGGCAGCAGGTCGCCGTTGGCAAGTCCCCGCACGTGGCTCTGGTAGTAGGGGGGACCGTCCGCCCACTGGGTTTCGCTGCCGTGGCCTGAATAGATGAGCAATCCGAGTCCGCCGTTGACGGCGTTGGTGACCTGCTGCGCGGTGCCGCCCAGTCGCGAATATATCTTGGTGGAAGTGTAGCCGCGCGGATCGAGGTACGTTTCGATCACGTAGTTATGCGTGTTTTCGGTGATGGAATAGTTGTCTGTCGATGCCATGAAGGCGGCCTGTTTGATCCAGGCGCCCTGGTCCCATTCCGCCAGTTCGTACGTCATGGTTTTGTCCGCCATCACCATGAGCTGCCCGATATCGGCAGCGGGGAAGCGGCCCACGGCGATATCCGGCAGGTAGTCAGCACCGTCCACGGCGGCGTAGGGAGTGTCATCGACCGACGATGTCTCGCTGCCGATGAAGGCAGGGACCTGTGCCGTATCGCCGGCCAGCAGCACATAGGCAGGTGGTATGGGCCAGGTTGCATAGGCATTGGCGATGTATGACTGGATGGCGGCGGCATCTCCCGGCGGTATCTGCGACCTGGTCACGAGCGTCGTGTTGAAGCCTTTTTCTTCCTTCCATTGCAGGAAGTCGGTCAGGGCGCCGGCCAGTCCATCGCCGGCGATGACCAGGTAGCCGATGGGCAGCGCCGGCACCGTTCGATCACCCTGGAACGCCTCGTGATTCAGAACCAGGGCGGCGTTCAGATCCTCGAACGGTCCGCCGCCGTAACGGGCATGCATGGCGCCGGTGAGGGTGGGATCAGCGCCGGTGAAGTCGATCCGGACCAGCGCCGTGGTTGCAACTGTCAGCTCGCCGGTGGCCGGAATGTAGCTGAAAGGTTGAAACTCCACCATGAAGAGGCGTCGCCCGCGCAGAATGCCGGCCTCGTGTAGTTGAACGGGGACGGCGGGTATCGGAAGCGACGATGCGTAGATTCCGCGATCCTGGATGAATGGTCGCCGTTGCATGGCGCCGGGAATTTTCGGCACAGACGGCTGAAAGGGATGGACAATCCCTGGCAGACCATTCGCTTCCAGCGCTGCCGATCGTGTGTCAAGCACGCGCCAGGACAACTCCGGCAGCGCGCCCCACGGCGCCTCGAGGAAAAACCGGATGACCGGCAGTTCTGGTTCGCCGGGAGCAAAATTGACACCGTGATCGGGGATGGCGATCCGGGAGAAAGGGGTGCCATTCGGCGCTTTGGCGATCGATGCCTCGAAACCGGGCAGGTCGATGCGTATGCCGGCGCCCTGGTAATCGCATTGTTGGAGATGGATGACGGGCGCGCCGTCACCGCCGGTCAGGGATACCCACTGCGCGGCGGCTGAATGTAGGGGTAGCAAGATGCTGACGGCGATACTGAAAAATGAAAGTTTTTTCATAGCCACTCCGGTGTGATGGTAGGATGTTCGACACCTCTGGATTACTGAAAGGGATGGCTGACTGTCAAGAGGAGTAGGGAGGCTGCGGCTGGCCGCATTGGGTCCCATGGGCACCCATGTGCCGGTCATGGTTCTCCAGCGCGCGGAGCCATCCATTGTAGCGCTATTTCAGTCCCGCATCGATGCCCGCGACCGGAACCGCGGTCAGTTCCGTCGTCGTGTCGTCAGCATGGCGCCGAATCCCAGCAAGAGGAGCAACAGGCCGGCGCCGCCAGTTGTCGGGATGGGGGCGGGAGTGGGCGAGACGG
>JAFGDC010000343.1 GCA_016932295.1 candidate division CSSED10-310 bacterium | reverse complement strand
GATGCCAGGAAGACGAAATCGTATCTTGAAGCAGTTGCACTGGAGGAAAAGTGGATGGCGATGGAACTCGCTTACAAGCGACACTTCGCCAACAGTCATGTCACTGAACTGGAAGACACCGCCAGGCACGGCGACTACTTTGAAAGACGGAAGGCGATCCGTCTGCTCCAGTGGGTCCACACGGAAGACACCGCACGATTCCTCCTGGACCTGCTTTTATCGGAAACTGATCAGGGTATCAGAGAGCAAAGTGCCGTCTCCCTGGGGCGAATCATACTACCCGCCACAACCAGTGAACCATATGTAGTCAAAGACCAGTTCCGGGATTTCGTACATAATGAAGTGTTGCAGGCCTACTTCGCGGAAAGCGACCCGCTCATCAGGAGGCAACTGTATCATTTTGTCGCGTATCTCATCGCCGCCGATCTGGAGGATCTCTACCTGGAGAATTTGAGGAGCCGTGACTTCGATCTCTTCAAATGCTCACTGGATGCCCTGAGCCGGCTGCACAGTGAACGGGCCCTCGAGCCGTTCTTCCAGGTGCTCAACGACCTGATCCGGGACTATTACTTCCCGACACGGGAATGGCTTGGCGACAAGACAGCGAATCAAAGGAGCACCATCAGGTATATCGTTCTCGCCTTTCGCGACATCGGCGAGGCGGCGGTGCCATTTCTGTTGAGCCACCTGGATGATCCGAATCCGGAGGTGCGCCGGCAGGTCGCCATGGCGCTGGGTCTGTTGGACCGATCTGAAGCGGTGCCGGAACTCATGGTGGCGCTGCAAAAGTCAACAAATATCGGAGACAAATTACTGGCAATTCAACTGCTGAAGGTTCTCCAGGCACGCGAGGCCATTCCTGTTCTAATCCAGGGTTTGCGGGATCCTTATCAGGACAACCGCGGATTCTACCGTATCCGTCACGCCGCATTCCGGGCATTGAACAAGCTGGGTGTGGAGTGCGTCAACATGGGTGATGGCGAGTATGTCCTGGCTGAACCGGTACACACCAGCGGCCAACCGCCGGTGACAAATCAGCCGGGTGGACGAAATCCATGCACTTCAGACCGATGGTCTTGACGTTATCCCAAATAACGGCATGAAGAACCAGTCAGCCTCACTCGTGGTGGACGGAAGGGAGCCAGGCGGAATCATGCCCCCATGTTATTGAATCGTGCCGAGTGATTCAAAAAAAACGACCAATAACGTGCTGTGGTTGCGGTTCAACAATATGATGCTGACAGATACAGATTACCCCAATATACTTCCCTTGCAGGAGTGGTTCGAAATCGACAGCTTGAATGATATTCGTTGTAACAATGACCTGATGCGAATGGTTGCATGTCTTTTCAGGCTGTTACCGGACTGCCGGCCGGTTCGTTATCGGACATGAAGGGACGGCATGGCCTTCCGTGGCCGGCCCAAGATGTCAGGAGGAACATGATGAGATCGGTAAAAATGTCACCCGGACCGACGCGAACGAAGTACCGCCATCAACCATGGTTTCACCCGAGAAAAGACGGTCAGCGACCAGTCGTTCCCGCTGTACTGATCATCATCCTGCTGCTGAGCCAATTCGGAACGCCATCCGCCGATTGCCGGGATGACACCTTCGGCAATGGCTTCGCAGGGGATTATTACAGGTATGCCCAGCCGGGCGATATCATCGTCCGCCCGTTCTGGACGATTCCCCATATGGGTCTTCTTCTGGATAACGACGATACTTTCGATCTGCAAACCGAGAAGCAACAGGACGGCACCAAGCACGGCGTCATCCACAAGAGCAAGTGGCACGACCCCGAGCGTTTCAAGGATGCCAAATTCTTTTCGGTTATCGACAGCACTATCCCAATAGAGCACAAGGGCCAACGAACCACCTTCAATGAGCTGCCCCAGGACGTCAAGAACAAACTCAGAGAAGACATTGTAGACATCGCCGGCACGTACATCGGCAGAGACATGGGGGGTTACTCGTTGAATAATCAACACTGCGGAGATGCTACCATGCAAGTCTGTGACAAGGCGTTTGCGCAAAACGACATTCAGGTGCTCAGATACAAGGGACCGGCGGCATTCACCAGAGATATTCCCGGCATGAGTGACAAGGGACTCGTACCCTGCCGGTTGCGTGACTGGTTCGTCAATGACTGGGGGACGGGCGGCGTTATCATGGATCCTTCCGAGGCCGATGACAAGTTGCCGCGCCGGGAGCCGCCGCGGACTCTCGCCCCCGGCAACGAGGCGGGAGTCTCCATGCATACCGAAGTGAAAGAGGATTCCATGCAATCCACCGATGCAGATGCGTTGGATGCCCTGTCTGAAACTGTCAGACAGTCCAACCAGGACCATGAACAGCTCTCCTGGACAATCCCCGACGAGGAGGTGACCCGATGACACAGCAGCACAACGAGCGAGCACTGAAACGCAGATCAGGATTCCGTGCTTACCCTGGGGCGGCGCTGGGTATCATGCTCATGTGCCTTTCACTCAACGATGGGTGCGCCGCCGCCGGCACGACACCCGAACCGTTTCAGTCAACCGAACTGCGCTGCCTGTCGATGCGGGCGCTCGCCAGGGAAGCACGCGCCAATCCAGCGGTTGAGGAGGTCGAAACCCTCGGCGGGATAGGCTGGATAGAAGGCTACGTGATCGATGCCGACAATCGGGACATCATTCTCTTCGGCCGGTCCATGCCCACCTGGCCGACATTGCATATAGACGATCTCGCCGTAGCCGTCAGGAACGCCTGGGGCAATGATGTATATCCATACTGCTCGCTCGATCCACGTCCGGAAGATGTGCGAAAGCTGAATGCCCTGCTCGCCGGTTCGCCGAAATCCACGAGCATGCCGGCCATGTTCGAACAGATGCGGGCAGTCTGGGGACCGCAGACCGTGGTGGTGGGTGGTGTTTCAAAGGGTTCCCGGCACGCGCATGTGATGATCTATGCCGATTATCACATGAAAAAGGTGTCGCAGGGACTGCTTCATATCGACGGGATACGGTCCATCCCTGACATCTCCAATCAGGAAGCCAGGCGGCAGCTCGAGCAAACCGGACGGATAACCGGCGGCAGCATGTCGATGTCCCGTTTCTGGTTCCATGTCCGGGAGGGGCACCCGATCTTCCACGAGAGCATCGATATAGTGCGGATCGAGGACTGCGATGTGGTGCTGCTGACGGAGAAACAGCGGGCGAATACCGATGGGATTCTGTCTGATTCGGGCGAGGACGATCCACAGGCCGCCACATTCGCCGCCGAGTTCACCGCCAATTTCCGCCGGGCCACGCTCCAGGCGGCGGAATACGCCCACCTGGAGAATCTGTATCGTTTAAGCGCGGTCATTCATGCCATGCGGTTTCGTGATGCACCCCGGCGGGCCGGACTGGATCTAACATTCTGGCTCGATGATTTTCAACCAGGCAAGGATGTCCCGCTGCCCACGGCGCTCCCGGGACTCTGCAATTCAGCTCCCGTGAATTTCGAGATCGACAGCTCCGAGGGGCGTTATAAATACGAACTGTTCCCGATGGTGTGCGGCGGGGTGAGCATGGAAACAGAGGTTGAAGAGGACAACTTCACTCCGGGCGACAAGGTGCAGTTGGCAAAAATCCATCAGGAATTGCTGGCGGCGAGACCGGCTGCCTCCTCGCTTACCTGGTCGATGAAGGCCACTTCCTGAACCGCGTTGGAGACAGCCGCCGTTTCTCCGGCTCGTCATCCGAATTCAAATGGACGCGACTCACTGCTGGTAGTTTCCCGGTATAGTCTTCTTGGATGAAAACTCAGGTGGCGCTGGAAATAATAAATAATTACCAGGAATGATGCGCTCATGCCTTGTTAGTAAAATTATATAATTAACAACATGATCAATCGCGACCACCGCAGGGCTCCGCAAAAGTCAGATCGAACCGACAGTCAATAAAAGTTTTTGTTGCGAAAACTGGACAACCACAGGTGAAAATAATAT
>JAFGDC010000342.1 GCA_016932295.1 candidate division CSSED10-310 bacterium | reverse complement strand
TGATCGCCGAGGTGCTCCCGGGTTATGTGATGGAAAACAAGGTCATCCGGCCGAGTAACGTGGTGGTCAGTGCCTGAGAAGGTGATGACTGGAACATCGGAGAGATGGTGCGCCCAACGATGAACCACGCCGCGGTCGCCATGCAGCGAACCATCGCCGGTCCCCTCACCATTCCCGGAGTGGGGCTTTTTACCTGTAAAAAGACGGAAGTGACGTTTCTACCGGCGCCAACGCAGCACGGGATCGTCTTTGAAATACGCGGGGAACGTGGCGAAAGTCTGCGCATTCCCGCCAATACAGCGTATGCAGCCAGTCCCCACCAGTGCACGGTACTGGGTTCGGAAGGCTTTTCGGTCATGACCATTGAGCATCTCATGGCCGCTCTGTATGGACTGGGTATCACCAACCTCCTGGTATGCGCCCGGTCACCGGAGATCCCGCATCTCGATGGTTGTTCCCAAACGTTCGTTGACCAATTCCTGAAGATCGGCCTGGTCGACCAGGACACCGCCGCGCCCGTTCTCGCCGTAGACCGGCGGCTCACCATCGAAGCGGCAAACGGCAGCGCGGTGCTGACGCCCCATCATTGCCTGGAAATCACGTATCGGATCGATTTTCAATACCAGGTACTCAAGACCCAGGAGTACACCTTCTCGTTCACCACGGAGGCTTTCATCGAGGAAATCGCTTCTGCCAGGACATTCAACTTTGCCAATAATCTGACGGAGATCCTCGAGCGACGCCGACCAACGGGAGGCGATTTCAATACCGTGGTCGTCTTCGACGAGCAGGGTCCCATGCGGACCACGCTGCGTTTTGAAGACGAGCCGGTGCGGCACAAGATCCTCGATGCGCTGGGTGATCTCGCGTTATTGGGGAAGCGTCTTCATGCCGCGGTTCGCATCGAGCGGGGCAGCCATTCCCTTCACCTGGAGATGGTTCGTGTGCTGCAGCGCATGTCGGACAGCGACCATGGAGGTTCCACCCGCGCCTGAAACAGCGTTTCCGGCCATCACCAGGCGGGAAGCGACCGCCGAGGATCAGCGTCAGGAGGAAACACCTCGCCGTCATTCTTTCCGCGTGATGGCATCCATCGAAAAACCGCCACCGACCACTCTTGCCCGGTGACAACCGGCGCTGCTCTCGTTTCCAGACTGGAAACCGCATCGTTACCGTGGGGTTGTCATGCCGGAAAACAGGAGGTTTCGGAACAGTGACGATTCCCCCCTGCATCCATCAGCCCGGTCACTGTCATACAACGCCGCCAGGGTGGTTCTGATCAGCGGCGCCATGTCGCCGTTGCGACGACCGCCCCACCGGCCGGCTTGTCAAACAGCCCGTGTCTCCCCTATCTTGTATATTTATGAAAGACGCGGGATTCAGTTGCAACGACGACACGCCAGGAAGGATTGTACGACATTTCGCGGCAGGGATGATTCTGGTCCTGCTCATCTCCGTACAGGCGTTGGCGGGGGGCCTGGATAAACCCCGCATCGTCGTGCTGGAGGTCGATCCGGGTCCAACGGGCATACACTTCCGGGCAGGCCTGACGCCGGAGTATTGCATGGGCCAGATGGAGGAATTGCAGCAGGGTGGCGTGTTGCGTTTCGAGTATCTGGCGAAGCTGGTGGAAGAAAGAGGGTGGTGGGCTGACCGAGAGGTGTCCAGGATGGTGATTGTTCACAAGGTGGAGTACGACCCCTTGGCCAAAACGTACCGCATCATCCAGCGCAGTATCGCGGGGAAAGATGTCACCATGACACAGGAAAGCGACCGGATGTGCCGATTGATGAGCAGTATTGAGGGTGACCTGGAATGGTCGGATCGTGACCGGGGCGAAAACCCATATCATCTCGAGATCAAATCGGTCGTACATCGATCCACTCTGCCCGATGCAATCAAGTATTTGCTGTTTTTCATCCGGTGGGATCGCCATACTGGCTGGAGCAGATCGGATGGTTTCCGGCGGCCGTCTGAACAGGAACCGCGCCCATGACCATGCCGCCATCATTCCGGCCATTGTCGCCGGCCGATGAGAGGGAAATAATCAGGAAGCGCAAGCGCACCATCCTGATCATATTCACCCTCATCATCATCATCATCATCGCCACATTGGCCGAGGTGCTCCTGCTGGAGAAGGAATCCTTCCTGGTGCTCGGCCTGCTTAATTTGAACCTCATTCTGCTGCTCCTCCTGCTGGTCCTGATTTTCAGGAACATCATCAAGGTTTATTTCGAGCAGCGCACCAAACCTCTCGGTTCGAAGTTCCGATCCAAGCTGGTAGCGGTGTTCGTGGCAATGGCCTTGTTCCCCACTATCCTGTTGTTTCTGGTTGCTTCGAACCTCATCTCTGACAGCATAGACAATTGGTTCAATCCGCGACTCGACACATTTTTGAACAATGCGATGACGGTTGCCCATCGTTTCACTGATTTGGTACGCGACAATGCCGACACCTATGCCGCCATCATCTTCCGGGAGGAGGTGCCCGAGGGGCTGCTCGATCCCGCCAGGAGTGATGCCACCGCGACCAGGTTAGGTAAGTACCTCGAGCGGTTCGATCTGGCGTTGATAGAACTCTATGGTCCCCGGGGCGAGCGCCTGGCCGCCGTACACGACAGCGAGGCCGGCGCGGCCGAGCTGCCGCCGCCCGAATCATCCGATCTGCAACAGGCCGCTCGGGGCGAGCGGGTGTTCATCATTGACAATGAGGGGTACATCCGTTGTGGAGTGCCGTTTTTCACCGATCAGGATGATCGCCGCCATGCCGCCACGCTGTTCCTGGGATTCAGATACAGCGGCGATCTCATCGAGAAGCTGCGCAGCATGAGCGCGGAGTATCAACGGTATCAGCGACAACAGGGCGCCATCTTTGAAACCAAGGTGTTGTACACCACCATCCTGGTGGTCATCACCATGACCATCATTTTTTCAGCCACGTGGCTGGGTTTTTACATCGCCAAGGGCATCACCATTCCCATTGAGCGATTGGCCGAAGCCACCCGCGAGGTCGCATCCGGCAACCTGGACTTTTCTCTGGATGTGCGCGGTTATGATGAAGTGGGGATACTCATCGATGCGTTTAATCAGATGACGGAGAACCTCAGGCACAACGAGGAACTCATCGCCAAGGCGCATCGCGAATTGAAGCAGAAGAACATCCAACTGGCTCGGAAGACCACCGATATGGAGGCGATCCTCCAGAACATCAGCACCGGCGTGCTGGCCATAGGCGCTGACGGCACCCTCTATGCCGCCAACAGGGCGGCGCTCAACATGCTCAACCTGAGCGAAATCCAGGTGGTCGGCAAGCATTTCATCGCAGCTTTCAGCGATGATGTGTATGCCAATCTCCTGATGATCATCAACCGCGCCTTCCGGACCAGAAGCAGAACGGTGCAGCGGTACATCGCCATCGCCATCGAGGGGCGCTCGCGACAACTGGCGGTGTCGTGCACTCCCTTGCATGATATCAGCAGCGATTACCAGGGAATCATCGCCGTTTTGGAAGATATGACGGAGTTGCTGCGCAGTCAGCGGATCGCCGCCTGGCAAGAGGTAGCGAGGCGCATCGCACATGAGATAAAGAATCCTCTGACGCCGATCCGGCTGTCGGCCGAACGTCTGCAGAAGCGATTCCAGGATTTACCGGAAGACCATGCCAGGCTTTTGACGCAACTCACCCAGACCATCGTCCAGGAAACGGAGGGTTTGAAGAAGCTCGTCAACGAATTCTCGCAGTTCGCCCGGATGCCGGCGTCCGAACCAGAACCGGGCAACATCCACGATGCCATCGATGATGCGGTGAGTCTGTATTCAGGCGCCAGCGATCGGGTGAGTTTCGACCTGCAGTTAGAGGAACAGGTGCCCGAGATAAGTTTTGACAGGGAACAGATGAAGCGGGTGTTCATCAACCTCATCGACAACGCCATCGATGCCATGTCTGAACCGGGCGTGGTGACCATCACCTCACAATACGATGCAATCCTTCGTATCCTGACCATCGAGGTGGCGGATCAGGGGCGCGGCATCAGTTCGGAGGATCGCGATCGTCTTTTCATTCCCTATTTCTCCACCAAGAGCGGAGGAACGGGACTGGGGCTCGCCATCGTCAACCGGATCGTCACGGATCATCGCGGGTTCATCAGGGTCAAGAACAACGAACCAAGGGGCACGCGGTTCATCATCGAGTTACCCGTGGACAGGCCGACGGGATGGTCGTTCTGAGCGCCGGACGGAGGCATGGATGAGCAGGCGCGTGGTGGAAGCGAGCCGCACTGGTGCCTGGCAGAGAGTACCACTGGTTCGATCGGTACCCGGGACTCGTCCGCGGTGGCTCCATGTGCTATGCTTTTCGGCGTAACCTGGACGGGGTTGGGCCTCGGTGCGGGGACGGTGATGTGAGGTTCAAAGAGGAGAGTTGACGTGGCTG
>JAFGDC010000341.1 GCA_016932295.1 candidate division CSSED10-310 bacterium | reverse complement strand
GGAAAGAGCGCCTCGCCTGGCTGCCGTGGATGATTGAACGCCAACGCACCACGACGAAGATTACAAGATTCCGGGTACGACCCCATTAGAAAGAGCGCCTCGCCTGGCTGCCGTGGAAGATTGGAAGCCAACGCACCACGACGAAGATTACAAGATTCCGGGTACGACCCCATTGGGACGACCCCATTGGGAAAAAGCGCCTCGTTTGGCTGCCAGTGGATTCCGGGTACGACCCCGGTGGAGAGCTTCAATGCCTCCGGCGGTGAAACGTCCAACCCATGATGAGAATGGTCACCACCAATCCCAGGCCGCCGATGGCGGGAACAGGCGGTTCCTCGACTGCGATCGAAAAGATTGCGACACTATCCAGGTAATATGGGCCGTCCTCTGAGCCGCCGATGAACTCGATGGATTCGAACCGGTCGAACTCACTGTCCTCGTAAACCGGCTGCGCGGAAGGATACACGGCCGGATCCAGTTCCATCCGAATACCGGCCTCGTCCACCTCGATCAGGACCCTGTGCCATCCCTCCGATCGCTCGAAATCGGTGATCACCTGCCAGCCCGTGCCGTCATAAGATTGGTAGTAGGTGGTGCTGGACGCGTTCACCACTCCCAGGGCGCGCACCACGCCGGCTTTGGAGCCGTCGTCATAGGTCAGGCGAATGCTGAAATCCTCGATCTCGTAGACCGGATTAGAGCTGTACCCGTCATAGAACCAGCAATCGAGTGAACCTTGCTGCTGAAGATTGAATTCTTCGGACAGCACGCCGGTGACCAGCGCCGGTCCGGTTGTTCCCAGCCTGCAACTGTATCCGTCGCCGTCCACGGACACCGCGTTGCTCTGCTGGACGCCATGCGCGATGGACCAGTTGGAGAAAGTATTGTCAGTGAAGTCATCATGGAGGTGGGGAAGCCGAACATTAGCAAAGATGTCCGGGTAGATCTGGTCTTCCCTGGTATCTGTCCAGACGAGATTGATCCGACGTTTGAGTGCATGCACATCAATTTTGGGATTCATGCAATCCTTGTCGGAGGGCGCGTGACTCAGCTTGTGTTCGGCAAAAAATGACTGTCCATGATCGAGACTGATGGTTCCCATCACTGCCGGGGAACCGAAACGATTGTCATTCCATGCGATGTAGACATCACCGAAAAAATCCACTCCAAGGGATGGCGAGAACTGGTAGGAAGCGCCGTATGAGGATACTTGAACCGGGGCGGAAAAGGTATCTCCGCCGTCCGTGCTGGTGGCGCACCGGATGTTTTCATAGGTGCCGTTGCTCTCTGACCAGGCTACGTGCAGGAACATCCCGATGCTGGTCAGATCCGCTCCTGACTGGTAGAAACTGCCTGGCGGCGCCACCATGACCGGTGTCCCGAAGGTCGCACCGTTGGTATCGCTTGTGACGGTGTAGATCTTGCTCAAACCGGAGACATTGGATTCGAAACTGACATGAATGGTGTTTCCCGGTCCCACCGTGATGGCTGGTTGATCGTTGAAATAGGTCATACTGGACCAGGGGTGGAGGCGAACATCATTGGAGAATGTGTCGCCACCGTCGGTGCTGCGGGAATAGTAGATATCGGAAGAACCATCGCGGTTGTCCACCCAGGTGACATGGATGGAATTGTCTACGGGATTCACGACGATGGCGGGATAGATCCTGCCCGCCGAATCGGGTGCGTTGTCAACCAGAATGGAGTTCTGCCAGGTGGAACCCTGGTCATCGCTGTGAATGCAGTACACGTGATGATAGGATTCGCCTGGAGTTTTTTTCATGTACACGGCGTACAATCTGCCAAGCAACGGAGCCAGCGCCAGATCCGGATTGTGACAGCTCGTACCGATGGAGACCGGTTCCAGTTCATAGTTCGTTCCATAGGTCACGCCGCCGTCGTGGGACCGTGCACATAACACGCGGTTGTCGTAAAACCTGTTGTCCGTCCACATCACCACCACATCATCCGAGCCGATGTGCTTGATGACGCCGTCGAATTGGGCTTCATCGTCCCCGGCGGCATCCACCACCTTGATGTCCTGCGGCAGCCAGACCGCTCCAGCGCTCAAGCCGATCGCAAATGAGAAAAACAAGGAAAAAACAACGATCCGCATGGTGTCCTCCGATGACCCCGTTCACCCGATCCGGCACCAGGGATCACCTGAAACGCATTGCTGATCGCGCGGAACGGACTAAGGGCGGCTTGAGGAAATAATTGACAAAAAGTACTATATACGGTCAATGATGAAATGACAAGAAGCGAGGATGCCCCTGATCCTCCGCCTGAATTCTCCAAGGTGATACTGGACCACTTCCTGACAATGCCGCTGAATACTCTTGGCGGTGCGGAGAACTAAACGGATTGATATGGTTTTTCAATGAGACAGTAACCTTGATGGGGGATTTGGGGGGCACATTCAATCACTCCCTGGCGGCCCGTTCTTCCATATGGTATGTTCGTGGGCGATTGAGAGGGCTTGATCGATGCTGGAAAGACACTGGCGGGGAATCTTCGCGGCGCTCCTGGTGATCTTCCTGACCACCGGCATCTACAATTCCTTCATGCGGCCGGTGATCGTCGATGATGCCGAATACGCCAACTTCGGCATGGAAATCGCCCGTGGAAGTTTGCCATACAAGGATTTCTACATACCGCAACTACCCGTGATGCTCTACCTCCACACCGTCCCCCAACTACTATTCGGCCCGTCCATCCTGGCTGGAAGGCTGCTCTCGGTGCTGCTCTCCCTCGGTATTCTTGTCGTTTTATTCACCGCCGCTCGGCGGGAGGCTGGCATCGCCGGTGGATTGACCGCCGCGGCCCTCCTGGCTCTCAACCTGGAAACCGTGAACGGCCTGACCATGACCAAGACACATGCTGTCACCGCGCTGCTGCTGCTCACCGGCGCTCATTTCCTGCTGGCCGCTCATATCCGCCGGAACCGCCTCGTCCCGGCCGCTTTTTTCTTCGGCCTGGCCTGCGCCGCCCGGGTTCCCGCCTGTGCAGCGGCTGGCGTGTGCATCATGTATATAGTCTTCACCAGGCGGCAGTGGAAGAGGGTTCTCCTGCCCGCCAGCGTGGCCGGCGCCACCGGCGTTCTCCTGCCCTTCATACCCAACATGATCGGCGGCGGGCTCTGGCAAGCCTTCTATACCTCGGTGCTGGTCCAGCTCAACAGGGGTGAGACATTCGTCTTCAAAGGCGGCTGGCCGATCCGTCTGGACGTGCTCTTTTCCCATCTTGATCAGCAGTTCCCTCTCCTCGTGACCGCCGCCGGGCTGTTGGTCATCAGCATGGCGGAAGGCCTGGCCGCGCGCCGTGCCTGGTGGACGCGCCAGTGGCGCTTTTGGGCGCTGACCGGCATGGCGGCAGCGGTCACGCTCATATACTGGATTCCCAACGACGCCACCAGGACCGTGTACGAAATGGACATCATCCCGCTCCTCTACCTCGTGGCGGCCATCGGCGCCGGCAGACTCTTCGCACGCGATCCGCGGCGGATGCGGGTGTTCATCATCATGGTGACCTGCTGCATCTGTCTTCATCCGCTCACTCAATGCAAGCGGATGGTGCTGGCCAACTACCTTGCCTACACCAGAGACGGCCTTACCAACATCCGGAAAATCCAGCATGCCGGCGCGTTTATCGCGTCCCGCACCAACCCCGATGACCGGATGTTCACCTTCGAGGTGTCCGTGGCGGTGGCCGCGGACCGCCGGCTCATGCCCGGTCTGGGCTGCCATTACACCTACACGCCCCACTGGGAAGAGGATCGCTGCCGGCGGTTCGCCACCATCAACGACGCTATGATCGCACGCTGGGTGAGGAACCGGGAGATCGGCGTCCTGGTGCTGTCACCGGGTGATCTGCACATGCTGGAAACCCATTTCCCCTTCGCCTATGCACTGTCTCACCTGGAGAAAGAGGTGGTCCAACGGCAGATCACTATCGATCGCGCATTTATTGAACACTATTACTACCAGGCGGCGGAAATCGGCGAGATCGGGCAGGGAGGGCAGCCATTGTTCGTCTTCCTGCCGAGATCCGATACCGCGGCTGGGTAGCCGGAACATGATGCTGCGGCTGGCGAGTCGGACCATCCGTGATGCACAGATCACCGCCTGGTTTCCGGATGACGGGGCACCGGCGGGAATCGCCGGCGGCGGGCCCTCCCGGTATGTGCTACGAAAACAGTTCGTTATCGTGGTGCGGGAAGAACCCGGGCAGGGCTTGGTTCAGGCTGGGCCGAAGAGGATTCTGAAGACTGTCGCTAAGGGAGGCGAAGCATGAACGCAATGGTTATGACCGGTGTGAAAGACCTGAGCCGGGACCGGCAACCGTTAACACGGGTGGAACTCGATACTCCTTCCGCCGTGGCTGGCGAAATCCTGGTGAGGGTTTCCACCTGCGGCGTCTGCCATACGGAGCTGGACGAGATCGAAGGCCGCACGCCACCACCGCGATTCCCCACCATTCCGGGTCACCAGGTGGTTGGGCGGGTCGCCGCAGTGGGGCCGGGAGCCCGCCTGTATGCCATTGGTGACAGAGTGGGGATTGGCTGGATCGCCTACGCCTGCGGCCGTTGTGAGTATTGCCGGGCGGGTAACGACAACCTCTGCGCTGGGTTTCTTGCCACCGGGCGCGATCGGGACGGCGGATACGCTGAATATATGACCATCGGCGAACGATTCGCCTTTCCCGTTCCCGATGTGTTCAGCGATCTGGAAGCAGCGCCCCTGCTGTGCGCCGGCGCCATCGGCTATCGGTCATTCCGACTGGCCGGATTGAACAACGGTCAGGCCCTCGGACTTACGGGTTTCGGCGCTTCCGGGCACCTGGTCCTGAAAATGGCCAGACACCTGTTACCCGATACCGAGGTGTTCGTTTTCGCGCGGAGTGAAGCCGAGCGAGCCTTCGCCCTCGAACTCGGCGCCGTCTGGGCGGGTGACTCCACGGATCGCGCGCCGCGGTTGCTCCATGCGGTGATCGACACTACTCCGGTCTGGAAACCGGTGGTGGAGGCACTGGTGAACCTGGCTCCAGGCGGACGTCTGATCATCAACGCCATACGCAAGGAGCACCATGATCAGGACTCCCTGCTTAACCTCGATTATCCCACGCATCTCTGGATGGAGAAGGAAATAAAGAGCGTCGCCAATGTGGCGGGCAGGGATATCGAGGAATTTCTGCAGATCGCGGCGGAGATTCCAATCAAACCGGAGTACCAGACCTATGCATTGGAAGATGCCAATCGAGCCCTGATCGATCTCAAGGAACGCCGGATTCGCGGTGCCAAGGTGCTGGTTATCGAGTGACGGAAGGGGTTATTGCCAATGCCACAGACTCCGGTTGCGTTTATGTCCCGCAGGTTTTGATCGCTTCAGGAGCATTGCCGGCAGCGGGTATACCGTACCAGTATCCCATGCGAAACTGATTAAAACCACCGGATCGAAGAGGCTCACCGCGCTTCTGGATCGATCTTTGGGTACAACGGCATCGTTTTTGCTACACTGTCCCGCGGAGGTGCTCATGAGAATTCGTTCTCAACTGTTTCTGGGCATGGGGATTGTCGTTCTAACGCTGACCGGCGTGCAGTGGTTCCTGCATGTCAGGCAACTCGGCAGGCTTGAGCGGGAACTCGGTAAAATGGCGGCGGAAGTCGGCGAGGCGGTGCTGTTCGGCAGGTTCTACGATGGCACGGCGCGGGAAGGTTCCGAGCCGCTCGTCGCCGACTCAGGGCGGACCATGAGGGCTTTGTGGTGGCTGTCGCAGTCTGAGGGAATAGAGAGCGCCGGAAACGGTGATTCCATGTCGCGACGTGAACGGAACGATGGGAACGAGAGAAAAACCGGACATTCAGAGCGAGTGGAATTGGTTGACGTGCTGGTGCTGAATGACGCGGAGACCGCGGCGCTGTTGCAGGCGATGAAGCGGAAAAAGGAGCGTATCGCAAGGCTGGAAGAGAATGTGTACTTCATCGGCACATCACCGATAGCGAACGAGCCGGTCGCCGGCTCTGATTCCACCGCGCCGGCTGATCGAGACCACGCAGACCAAGTCAGGACGAGTGATGAGCTGATCAGGAAATTAGGCCAGATCGAGATGCGGGTTATCAGGGAGCGTGGTGCAGGCGAGAACCGGCTGATCATCCAGGGTGCGCCCGGAGGTGATCGACAGGTCCAGATTCCCATCGCCAGATCGCTAAAGGTGGTAACCGACACCATGCGCCAGGGATTACTGGCCGGCGGTGCGCTCCTCGGGCTCGGTCTCCTTGCCGCAGCACTGATCTCCCATCGGTTCACCAAGCCGTTGAGACTGTTGTCATCAGGAGTCGAGGCCATTGGTAATGGGCGGTTCGGCACCCGGATCGAGGGATCGACCGGTGGGGAACTAGGAGAATTGCGAGCGACTTTCAATACCATGTCGATTCGGCTGGCCCAGTTGGAGCGGGAAAAAGAGCAGTGGCGGACTCGTGAGCGCTTTGCGGAACTGGGATTCCTCGCCAGGGGGCTGGCGCATTCCCTGCGCAACCCGCTCAACACCCTCGGGTTGATCGTCGATGAAATGGCAGTAGGGGAGACGGGTGATACAACTGAGTTAGCGGAAATGAGCAGGGCTCAGTTGAAGCGGATCGATCGCTGGCTCAAGTCGTTCCTCGCCCTTGGCGCGGGGGATCGAGCCGAATCGAGGGTGATGACGGTGCAGGAGGCGGTGCAGGATGTGATCCTTGAACTCTCACAGGCGGGTGCGGTCATTCAGTATACGGATGACAGCTCAATATTGCGCGTTCGTGCCATACCGTCCGTGCTCAGATCGGCCTTGAGCAACCTGGTCACGAACGCGGTCGAGGCATCGCCCACCGATGTGGAGGTATCCATTGGGCGCGAAGGAACTGATGCGGTCATTCGAATAAGTGACAAGGGGCCAGGCCTGCCGGACAGTGTCAGAGAGAACCTCTTCAAACCTCATGTCACCACCAAAACGGATGGATCGGGTATGGGATTGTATCTCGCCCGTCAACTCGTGGAAGGCGCGTTGAATGGTCGCCTGCTTCTGATGGATGCCCCGGCGGGCGGCGTCATTGCCGAGATCCGGCTGAACCTGGTGGAGAATGCAGTGGAGACTATGGATGAGTAAATCCAAGGTGAGCGTACTGTTGGTCGAGGATGAAACGCCGCAGCGCATCATCATGGCGCGGATCCTCGAACAGGCCGGGTACGACCTGCGGGAAGCAGGTTCAACCGAGACGGCGTTGGAGTCGATCGGACAGGACCTGCCCGATATCATCCTGTGTGATTTCCGGCTGCCCGGCCGGTCGGGTGGGGAACTCCTGGCGGATGTGCGCCGGCGGCGGCTGAACTGCGGGTTCATTATCATGACCGCGTACGGCTCCATTGCGCGTGCCGTGGAGGCGATCCGGCAGGGAGCCGATGACTATCTCACGAAGCCCTTTGAACGGGATGCCTTGCTGCTCTCCATCGATCGGGTCGTCAAGACCAGGGCGCTTCAACAGGAGAATGTCAGGCTGCGCCGGGAAATCGCAGAGCGTTCAGGATTCGCGAGCCTGGTGGGAGCCTCCCCCGTCATGCAGCAACTGTACCGAACCATCGCCAAGGTGGCCCGCACCGATGTCACGGTGTTGCTTGTCGGGGAATCCGGAACCGGCAAGGAGGTGGTGGCTCGCACTCTGCACAAGGAAAGTGATCGCGGCACCGCGCCGTTCGTGGCCATCAATTGTGCCGCCATACCTGAGACCCTCATCGAGAGTGAGCTGTTCGGTCATGAACGGGGGGCGTTCACGGGCGCACACAGGCTGCGCCGGGGAAAATTCGAGGAGGCGGACGGCGGCACCGTGTTCCTGGACGAAATCGCCTCCATGCCGCCGGCCATCCAGGCCAGCCTTCTCCGCGTTCTGCAGGAGAGACGGTTCACCCGCCTCGGAGGAACTGGAGAATTGACTTGCGAGGTGCGCGTCATCGCCGCCACCAACAGGGATCTTCAGGCCATGACCGAAGAGGGCGCGTTTCGAGAGGATCTCTTTTACCGGTTGAACGTGGTTCCCATAACCGTACCGCCCTTGCGCGATCGGAACGGTGACATTGCGCTCCTGGCGACCCACTTCCTCAGGCAGACCGCCAAACGGCACAATCTCGAAGTGGAGTCGGTGCCTCCCGCCGTGCTCCGGCGTTTCATGGAATATCCCTGGCCCGGGAATGTCCGGCAGCTTGCCAACGTGATTGAACGCCTGGTTCTCCTGTCGGATGATGGAATCATCAGGATCGATGATCTTCCACCTGAATTTCACGAAGCGCAACGGAACAAACCATCGGCTTTACTGCTGCCGGCGGAGGGGCTCCTCTGGGACCGGATGGAGGAAAGCTTTCTGCGGCAAGCCATGGAACGAAGCAAGGGTAACCGCGCTATCGCCGCCCGTCTGCTGGGGATGAGCTACAAGACTTTTATGTACAGGCTGGAAAAATACCATCTCAACGTGACTTGATGGTCCCTTGCGGAGGTCTTCCTCCCATTCATCGGGATGGACTGCCTGCGCGGAACGCTCCGTCCGGGTCATGCGGATTTATCATGTCCCTATATCGGGACAGTATTCCCTCATTTGAGGAACCGCGGCGCGGCGGTGACAGGAACGCGATATCCTGGCGAAGCCTCGACAATGAGGAGATCATGCTGAAAATGCCCGCGGTTTGTACGGAATAATTGATGTGACTTATTCTCTCACGGTGTTTGGAGAGAGAACCAGGGCGGTTGGCGGGTGGATCCGGCCGGAGCTGGCATGACAGTTGCAATTTCTCTTCGCGTAACGTCGAAGATTGGCGCTGAGCCAAGGAGAGTGGATGATGAAACAGATTCTTGTCATTTCGGGGCTGTCGCTTTTCCTTGTCCTGGTTACCGGCGGTTACTCGCTTGCCGGCGAGGAACGGAAGGATGAAACCGACATGGTGCATGTGAAGCTGGTTGCCGAGGGAATCGACAGGTCGGTGGGAGTGAACGATCTCGCTGATGGAGAAACCACGGAGCTGGCGGCGCTGGGTTTCAGGATCAAGGTCCGCCGGGATGGCGATATGCTCAAAGTGTCGACCGACAACGAAGAAAACGTTGAAGGGCAAGTGATCATGATTGGTGAGGGTACGAACGGTGAAACCTATGTTCACGTGACCGGGCAGGAGGGAGACGAGGTCCGACAGAAGCACGTAGTCGTCATGAAAGATGCATCGGGGACCGGTGAGAAGGGCAAGAACATCCTGATCAAGCGCAAAGTGATTGATGACGGCGAAGAGAAGGGAGAGACGAAAGTGCTCTTCATCGGTGATGATCAGTCAATCGTGATCGATGACAGCGTGATCGATCTGGCCGGTGGCGGCGTGATGATCATGAAGAATGGAGAGAAGGTGTTCGACCTGGATGATCTGGATAGCATCGTGGCTCGCGCGGAAGCGAAGTCGGAACTCGCAGGTAGTGATCTCGACAATATATTGATCTGGGTCGAGAAGGATGTCGACGCGCTGAAGACTCTCGATATGGAGAAATTGAAATGCCTGGATGAAAGTGACCTGGAGAAAATCAGTAAGCTGCATGCGGCCGCGGAGGAAGTAACGGTGTACCGGTGTCCGGAAGACGGTGTCACCATCGAGATCCCCAAGGGCAAGGATACCAGGGACAAGTACAAATGTCCGGTGTGCAAGACGGTGATGGAGAAGGTCGATGCTCCGGCGGAACGGACCTTCGTGATCAAACAGAAGGTCGAATCTGAGACGGCCGGAGAGGAGTGAGCGGAACAGCTCGCGCGGTTTACTCAGCAGGCACGCCGTGTAATGCCGCGGCGTGCCTGCTGCATTCGACCGGCCGTCGTTGCCCTGGGCTTTGCAGTGTGGGCATCGTCGTGGCGACATTGACGTTCATGGCCCGTGGCCTGGCTGCCAACCTCTGCCCGGCGGTGCCGTACACGAAGGAGTTGATAGCAGGAAGGAACCTCATTGGTTATCCTTCATCACCTCTGCTTCAACCGGCCGCCATCATGGTGACACCGTTCGGTGGCGCCGATTCCGATTGAAAGGCGACGGTTTCATCCGGCATTGTGCCGGACAATCGACCGGCATGGGCTCCCGGCGGGGTGAGCGAAGATGTTCCGCGTCACGTCCCGGCGTGACTCCTGGGGTCAGTGTCCCGGATGATGGTGCTGGCATGCTCCTGGCTGAAGCCCTTGTACCCTTCCCGACGCTGGATGTTCTCGAGGTGGCTGCCACGAGCGCCGTGAGCGGCGAAATGCTCGGCATCCGACGCGGAGATGCGGTGCTCGCTAAGTAATTGTTGCAGGCGCTTGGTCGATACCTGCCATTCTTCCCCCTGACTGAAGGATTGTCGAAGATACGGCAGATCGCTGAAGGGCGGCATGAAGCCAAGTCCCTGATCCTGCATATCCAGATGCAGTCTGTCGAAATCGAAATTGGCCGCCACGTGATGCAATCCGGCGCCGAATAACGAATCGCCGTGCAGGGCGCACCATAAACCGATGGTGCCCAGGCTGTCCTGCTCCCGCATCGCCAGCCCGGTGAAATTGAAACATACTTCTTCGGGAGTCAGGTCAACATCCAGGAACAGGACAATTCCGGCCTCGTGTTGCTCCATCACCTGCGCGCCCCAGCCGGCTTCCCTGCCGGCATAGAAGCGTTCTCGATGGATAAATCCGAGTTTGAGGAACAGCTTTTGCAGGTCCAGGAAACTGCTCCTGGAACTTCTGAAGGTATGATGATCATGATTGACCCAACCAAGCCCCAGGGCCGCCTGCCGCTCCTGTTGGAACGAGGCGATACGGTTGCGACTGCACCAGTAGTCTCGCTCAGCCGCCATCACCATTGCGGTAGCGGGTCCGGTGCCATATTCATTCACCAGCGCATCCGCCGCATCGTGCATCGTCTTGAAGCTCACACTGGGCTTGTTGCGGCATGCACGCCATCGTTCACGACCCTTGGTGAAACCCTGCGCATCAGGCTTGCAGGCAGCGCTTGGAGTCACGGAGCGTGACCCGCGGCGTTCCACCACGAGCAGCTTGACGTCGCTGTCTGAGACGATCGTTGCCGACCGGTACGGACCGAGAGGTTCGCCTTCTATCTCCCCCTGGCACCCAAGGGCATCAAGGAAGCATTCGATGCTTTCCACTCGGATCGCCACGCCGTAGTGGTGCGCAGCATCTGCGCTGGTCAGAATGATCCGCGGTACCCTTCCTTCCGGATGAAAGAAAACCGTTCGATGAAGATCTTTCTCTGGTGCGAAACCTAGCGCTCCCAAACGGTTCCGGATTCTCATGCTGTCGGGGATCAAGAGGTGATCGAGCCAATCACAGAGATGAGTACTGGTACGAGCGAGCAATTGTTCGTCAACCTGACCGAGCAACAGATTTTTCTTGCCGCTCTCTGCCAGAATCTGGTCGATGAACTTTTCCACGACGGGAATCCGCGACCATTGAAGCTTGCGTCCGGCCATACTACCCCCCCAAACATGCGATCCTGACCAGAGTCGAGAACGACTCGACCCGGGAGTGAGCCAATGTACATCAGGCACCCATCACGCATTTCGCGCCCGGTTGAGTTCTCTTTATACTCGCGCCCGTCGATTCACTCAACTACTGGTGACAACTTTGCAACTCAAAGAAAAATAAAGATAAACAGGCAACTTGCGGAGGCGGGGCCGGAAAAATTCAGAACGAGGCGCCGGTGTGAGAAGCCGGCCTTTTTGTGCCGGTTCTTGAATCCCTGTTCCGCATCATGCATCAGGCACCAGCGAGATGCCAAACCCGATAACTTCGATGGCATGTACCACACCATCCACTATCAGCGCCGCACTCGCTTCAACCGTGGCTCGTCCTGCTGTCAGGGTACGCCTGGGCCTGTTCCCACCGGCAGATCGTTGCGCGAGGATACTATCCGTCTGGAAATGATTCTGTTGCGCGTGTTACCGCTTCATCGGCCGGATACATCGTGCGAAGCATAGGACTGTCTTTTTAGCCTGATCCCTGATGACATTCCATAACGGGAATGGTGCGTGTTCCCAAACTGGAAACTGCGTCGTTAACGTGAGATGGTAACACAGAAGAAAAATGGTTCAGGACGGTAACCGGAATACACAAACCTGGAGGTAGCATGAAAAATGCCGTGACTCCGCTGTGCTGGTTGTTGGCGGTGGGTATCACTCTGGCGCATGGGCATGCGCGGCCGATGGCGGAATCCGAACCTGGTCTGTTCGATGTCTGTCGTGATCCGGACGGTGGCGCGGCGATTATGTATGAGGGGGTTCTGGGTCGCGGTCCCACGACGGATGAGCTGCAGGTCATGCGGAAATCGGGAATGCCGCCTCAATTGTTCATGCAGCTCCTCGACAGCGATGAATTCGCGGCCCGCATGCAGGAGGATGTCTTTATCTGCTATGTCTACTGGCATTTTCTCCAGCGTGATCCGGCTGGGTGCGAACGCCATGCCTGGACGCAGCACATCTCCGCTTCCGGACGCCGGTCGGACCTGATCATGGCGGTGGCGGGGAGTGGAGAGTTCCGTATCAGGTTGGCCCGGGCTCCACTGGGAAAAGAAATCTTCCGCTTCGATCCCACGCTGTTTGAAGGCTATGATCACTTGACCGCATATGATTGCAGGGGAATCCCTGAACCAATCATGCCGCTTGCCCGTCATTCTCCCAATGGCGGCATGGAGACTTCGCCGCTGCCCGTGGAACCGTTCACTTACGTGGGCGGTGAAACGCTCTTCACTCCGTACGGATTGTTCAGGGGATACGTCCACAGTCACACCGCGTTTTCAGACGGCCAGGGGCATGCCTCGGAGGCGTACGAAATGGCCCGGGATGAAGCGGAGATGGATTTCCTGGCCGTCACGGACCACGGTGAACTGCTGGTGCCTTGGGAGTGGGAAGAACTGCGCTGGGTCGCCGATATGTACACCGAGCCCGGTGTGTTCGCGGCATTTCGTGGTTTCGAATACACCAACATTATCTTCGGTCATTTGAATGTGTTGAATTCGGTTGACTACACCAACATGATCTTCAATCCGACACTTGAGATGTTTTATGGGTGGCTGGCGCTGCACCCGGATACCGTCGCTACCTTTAACCATCCGGGTGAATATAATTACTTGGGCATGGAGTTCCTGCACTTTACCCTGGTGCCAGTCGTGCAGCCCATGATCATGGGTATCGAGGTGGTGCGGAACAGCGGTTTCGAGGATTATGCCGTGGGGTTTGGCGGCGAATTGAGTTTTTTCGAGGAGGCAAACCTGTATGGATGGCGGGTCGGTGCTCTGAGCGCACAGGACAACCACCAGAAGGATTGGGGGATTAAAAACGATGTCAGGACGGTGGTATTGGCTGAGGAATTGTCTCGAACCGCGATCCTGGACGGCTATCGGGCGCGGCGTTTCTACGCGAGTGAGGATCGTAACCTGAACCTGCTGTTTCAGGCCGCGGGTGAGGAGATGGGGGCGGAGCTGCCGGCGGGACCGGTGGAATTCATGTTGAGTGTGGAGGATCCCGATGGTGAGACGTTCACCAGGCTGGAGGCGTTTCGCGATGGCGTCCTGATCAGGGAGGCGGACATCGATGCCCTTACAGGCACCTGGAGTTTCACCGTGGATGCCGATGCGGACAACCACTTTTACCATGTCTGGGTTGAGCAGGCTGATGGCGATGCGGCGCATTCGAGCGCCATCTGCGTGGCGGGAACCGACCCGTCGCCGCCGCCGACTCCAGGTCCGGGATCATGCGCCTTTTCCTTCGCGTGCCGTGGCACCGATTTGGAACAACGCCTCGACAGTCTGTACCGCCTGCGTCATTGCGCCATGGCCGCGGGTCCGCGTGGAGAAGAACTGGTAACGAGGTTCTACATGCATGGTCCTGAACTGATCCGGATGATGTCCGCTGACCCTGGGCTGACCGCGCGATTCAGGGAACTCATCGCCACCGCCGTGCGATTGTCAGAGAGTCATGGGACCGTGACCCGCGAACACATCCGGCAGGTGGAACAGGTGGCGGGGATGCTCTTCCCGGCCGCCGGAGCGCCGCTGCATCGCGATCTGGACCTCTTCCTGCGGTTGCTGCGGAAGATAGAGGACAGGTCCGTTGACGAGATACCGGTGATCATGCTCGAAATCGAATAAACGATCTCCCCGCAATCGTCGATGCGGATATGTGAAAGGTATTGAAGATGTCCCCGGATGCACCGATGATTTCCATCATTCGATGCAGAGTTCCGGCCACCATGCGCGCAAACCTCCGGTATCCGCTGCCGCCAGTTGGGTCATGACCGATATGCCAGGCGCCTGTGCCGGCAGTGGCAGGACGAGTGAGAAGATTCCATCACCGGGAGTTGTGTCTCCGTCCCGCCCGAGGTCATTGAGAAACCATCCCAGGCCGATGCCATCGTAGGCCAGTTCCAGGGTGATCGCATCGCCGTCCGGATCCAGGGGGATCGCTTCCCAGACCAGGCTGCCGAAGGGAGATGGCAGGGCGCAATGCCGGCAACCCGCGGCCAGGATTTGGGGCGGCCTGTTCTCCGCCGGCTGTGAAATCCTCGTGATACCCCCTTTTGAGCAGAACCATGCGCCTCCAACCGGTCCTGGCAGGACATCGAATGTCTCATAGCCGGCGAAATGGTCGGAAGGCAGGAAACTCGTGAAGGTTTCACCATCGAAGGTGTTCGCTCCGCCGCCGGTGGCGAGCCACATCAGGCCGTTGCCGTCGAACTCCATGTCCCTGACCCGGTAATGAGCCAGTCCATCCGTCGTGTAGTAATTGGTGAATGCCGCGCCGTCGAATCGGGACATGCCCTTGCAGGCGCCGAACCAGATCACCCCGTCGGGGCCGATGTCCACCGCGTACACCCGGTGGAACACAAGGCCGTCCTCCTCGTAATAGGAGGTGATTTCCCCATCGAGGTAATAACTTACACAGACATCCGTGCATATCCAGTAACCGCCATCGCTGTCTCTTTCGATGTCATAGGTGCGGTCGTTGGGCAGCCCTTCGCCGCTGTCTATTATGAACCATTCGCCTGCCTGGTAGCGACAGACCCCGCCGCCCCAAGTGGCGAACCAGACGGCATCGCCGTCGACATAAGCACCCATCACTCGTTCATCCGGCAACCCCTCGGCCAGTCCGAGGTGATGCCATGTCTCGTTGTCATAGCTGTACACCCCTGCGCCATAGGTGCCGAACCACTTCACACCGCCTGCATCCACCGCCAGGCAGCGGACGTAGGCAGAACCAATGCCGTCTTCCGGCGCGAAGACCGCATGGTTTTCACCGTCGTACCAACCCACACCCCCGGCGGCGGTGCCGAACCACAAGCGGTCACCATCGAATCCCAACCCACGCACTTCGTTATCGGGCAGCCAGTCATCGGTGACCAGGCTGTCGGTCACCTGCCGGTCAACGAGCAGATCTATGCCGCGATTGTAGACGCCGCATGCGATGCTTTCACCCGGCAAGGCGGCCAGCGCTCTGATGTCGGTACCGCGCAGTTGGTTTGCAGCCACTTGCCGCCATTCGGTCCCATCCAGCACCGCGAGTCCGTTGTCGGTACCGGCGTAGATTGCCGTATCGACCACGAGCAAAGCTTGAACATTGTCGGACGGCAGGCCGTTTTCGGTGGTGTAATTGATGAAGGAAGCGCCGTCGAAGTGACTGATACCATCGGATGTCGCGATCCAGACTGACCCGTCGGGCCGGGCGGCGAGGGCTGATACATAGTCTCCGGCCAGGCCGTCGACGGTCGTCCATCCGCCCGTGACGAAATACCCCTCGATGCGATTCAGGCCGAGTTTGGAGCCTACCCAGGCGCCATCCTCGGTGGCGGCGATTGCGGTGACGAAATTATGGTTCAGTCCGACAGCGGTGGTGAGGAAGGTCCAATTATCACCGTTCTTGATGCCGAGACCATTACCGAGGGCAGCGCCGAACCCCGCCCACAGCCGGTTGTCGACGTCAGCCGCCAATGCTGTGATGTGGTCATAAGGAAGACCATCGGCGGTTCCCAGGTTTCCCCAAGCCTGCCCGTCATACCACCAGAGTCCCCCGGCCAGTGAACCGAACCAGAGTACGCCGGCGGTGTCTGTGGTGCATGAGGTGAACCACGAGTCGCTCAGGCCATCGGCGGTGGTCAGCTTGGTGTAGGAGCCGTCCACCGGGTTCCAGTCCACCAGGCCACCGGTGGTGGAGGCCCACAATGCGCCGGCGGTGGCGGTGAGTCCGGTCACGCCGTTGCCGTTGCTCCAGGTTTCGATGACCCAGGTTTCAGCCGAGACGCGGTTCCATGCACACCACCAACCAAGACCGAGCAGTATCAATAGTGCGGTTTTATTCAGCATGAGTACTCCTGATGACTGTGCGCGCAAACCGGTCATGAAGCCCGATCCAGTTTTGCCACCATATCCTGTCGCGATTTTTCCTGTCTTGTCCAGCATACATGTCGCCGGCGGTCTGTAAAGGACCAATGGACTGGTCGCGCCCCTGGCGGCGATACCTCCGCCGGTGTGTTCGGTCGCTGGCTACGCCTGGTTAAGAGTGCGACCGTGCGATCCCTGTAGATTCACTGGCTCTTCCAATTCGATGAATTCCCTGATACATCATCGCCGGCTTGCTGTTCATTGCGGTGAGCGGGTATCATTCACCGAGGACGCGGAGCCGAAATCGGGAGGGCAGGCGATCCCGGAGCAAAGGAGGTTCCCCTTATGAGTCGATCCGGCGCAAAGGACATGTCCAACGGTCCAAAGATTCACAGAAAACCACGGTACGCCGTCATGGGCGGCGGTCGATTGGGCGGCAGCGTAGCTCGCGAACTGCGCACGGCCGGCTGCGACGTCGTGGTGGTGGACCGGGACGATGAGATGCTGAAGCGGCTTCGAGAGGATAACTTCCAAGTCATCAAGGGGGATATCACTGACGAGAAGGTGATCGCCGGACTTGTACTGGAAACCCTCACCGGCGTGTTGTTGCTGACCGATCAAGTGGCGGCCAATACAAAGGCCTTACAGGCGATCAGGAAGCAATCACAGGAGCTGTTCGTGGTCATACGCGGCGATAACCGCGGGAAAGATCCTGAGCTGAGGAAGCTGTCGCCGGACCTCTTTCTCGATCCATATCAACGGGCGGCTGTCTCCCTGGCGGGTGAATTGATTGAATCGGAACGCAAGCGCCGGTCGCGCGAGCTGACACGGATCCTGGGAAAACTTGGCGATAGTGACCGGGTGGCGATCGTCCTTCAGGAAACGCCGGATCCGGACAGTATTGCATGCGGCATGGCGCTGCAGGAGATCCTCGCTTCATACAAGATACATAGTGAACTGCTGGCGGCCGGCCGGGTGGGTTACGAGGAAAACCGGGCCATGGTGAATCTGCTGAATATCGACATCAGGCCGTATTCCAGCGAAGCGCTGGCTGAATTCACTCATGTGGCGCTGGTGGATACCTCTGTTGCCGGTGAGAACAATCCGCTGCCCAAGGATGCGCCTGTATTCATTGCCATCGATCACCACGGCACCAACATCGATGAAGTGAAAGCCGAGTTCGCGGACATCCGTCCCGATCTCGGGGCGGCATCCACTATCCTGGTGGAGTACCTCAGGGAGATGAACCTTACCATCAATGCCATCCTGGGTACTGCGTTGCTTTACGGCATTCGCAGCGATACGGACGAATTCAGGCGGAACTTCACGCCGCAGGATTTCGAAGCGGCGGCAGCCTTGTACGGAGTCGCCAACCTGAACGTATTGAAACAGATCCAGAGTCCGGCCAGGTCGCGGGAGACCGTGGATGTGCTGGGCAACGCCATCAGGAATAAAGTGATCCGCGGCACGGTGCTGCTCACCAACGTAGGCTTCATCACGGACAAGGATACCCTGTCCCAGGCGGCTGATTACCTGATCAATACCGAGGGGATTACCACCGCGGTGGTGTATGGGATCATCGATGAACGGATCCACATATCCGCACGTAATACAGATATTCGCATCAATATCGGGCAGTTGCTGGATGACGCATTCGACTCGGTTGGCTCGGCGGGAGGGCATCGGGTCATGGCGGGGGCTCAGATTCCGCTGGGTGTGTTCGCCGGGGTCAAGGACCGGGATACGCTGGCCAGGATGGCGGGTGATGCGGTCATGTTGCGGGTACTGACCGCCATGGGGTCCTATGCGGAAGATCCTGAAAATGAAGGCGCCTGAGCGGCGTTGGTTGAGATAGGCGAGGGGGCATCTGCGCAAGGGATGGAATGTCACCTTAGCGCCGATCTGTGCGTACGAGGTGATTGTTCCGTGAGGGAAGTGTGATTCGCGCCGGGGCCGTGCCTACAAGGGTTGTTACGCAAGTTTGACGACGGCGCCAGCCACGATTGCCTTCGCGTGCTGCTGCAGGATGTCGTGCAGGCAGTTCTGGAGGCGGAACGTGATGCGCATATGGGAACGGTTCGTTGCCAGTCCATCCGAACAACGATACTGCGTGCGATACACCGGAAATGATTTGCCAACAAAACCGTTGCCAACAATTTTGTTGGCAAATATTGACCACTGATCATTTTCCTGCTACAACAGGTATTGAACCGGTTCGAGACCCTTTGGCGGGACATGGTTGGGCAATTTAGGGGCACTATTCGGGAGGGGGATGAAAATGACAAGGACAGCAAATCTGAAAAACAAAGTGGGTCCGTTTGTGGTGGGTGATGAATTCTGGGATCGCGACAAGGAAGTGGCTTCTATGCTGCGGCTCCTCGGGGAAGGCCAGAATCTGCTACTGGTGGCGCCACGTCGCATCGGCAAGACCAGCATGCTCAGGGAGGTTGCCAGGCGTCTGGAAGAGATGAAACAACATTATACCTTGTTTCTCGATCTTCAGGACTGCACGAAACCGGAGGACATGATCGTCGAGTTGTCGATGGGAACCAGGCAGTACAAAAACCTGTGGAAGAAAACGAAAGAACTCATGGAGAATTTTCTGGGTGTGGTCGAGAGTGTTTCCGTCGAAATGATCGAACTCAAACTCCGTGAAGCCTTTATAAGCGCCTGGCAAACAAAGGGAACGCGGCTTCTCGCCAACCTTGCCGCCGCCGACAGGCCGGTGATCGTTTTTCTTGACGAACTGCCGGTCATGGTCAGCAGGATATTGAATATCAACCATCACCAAGGCGACGAGTTGCGATCCAGGACGAACGAGGTGGATGTCTTCCTTTCGTGGCTGCGTAAAGCCTGTACCGAACACCAGGGCAGGATCGTTTTCGTGGTATGCGGTTCCATCGGGCTCGAGCCGGTCCTCCATCAGGTGAATCTGAGTCACACCATCGCGCATCTCAGGCCATTCCACTTGGATCCATGGGATCGGGAGACCGCGTCCGGATGCCTGAATGCCCTGGCGGCACACGATGAACTCGTACTCACTACGGAGGTTACGGATTACATGCTGGACAAACTCGGCTCCTTCATTCCACACCATGTCCAGATGTACTACGCCTATCTTCGTGACTACGGCACCTCCGGCGGACCGACCGATATCGCCGATGTCGACCGTATCTACGATCAATTCATGTTGGGACCCCGCGGGCAGGCTGAACTGGCAACCTATGAGGAGCGGCTCGGCAGGGTCATGGGCAAGGAGCGGGCCATCCTGGCCATGGAAATCCTCACGGAAGCGGCAAAGGGAATTCTGACTCAGGCCGTTGCGGAGAGCATGGTATCGAAATCGTTCTCGGAAGACCCAGGAAAGACGGCACGGGACATACTTGCGGTTCTCGTCCATGACGGGTATCTGGCGTGGGAGCAAGCCACTGGTGTCTATCGGTTCGTGTCGCTGCTGGTACGGGATTGGTGGCGGCGCCGTTACTGTTGAGTACTCGATGGAATTGCGAGGAGCATGATCATGCGCATGATGAAACACAATCCGGGATTCCTGGAGGATCTAGATCCGAATGCACTCACCAGGGCGTTCGTGGTGAGGAACAAGGTATTGTCTACGATTTTACGGATCATCTCCGAAAATACCGGGTCGAGTAACCAGCATGTCCTGCTCCTGGGCCACCGGGGCATGGGCAAGACCATGCTTCTGCACCGCGTGCGGGCCGCGGTCAGGGATGATCCCGAACTTTCTGCCGGGTGGCTGCCGATACTCTTTCCAGAAGAAAAGTACGGTATCTACACGGTTGGGGAATTTTTCCTCGAGGTGGTTAATGGTATTGCCGCCGCCGGTATCGATACTGAATCAGACTACAAAGCACTATATGAATCACTGTGGCGTGAGCGCGATGAAACTACCCTGCGCCGGCGTTGCCTGAACGCCATCCGTGAGCTTGCCCGTTCGCAGCACAAGCGGGTGCTCATCATGGTGGAAAATCTCAACATGATAATCGGTGAGCAGGTGAGTGACGAACTGGTATGGGATTTGCGCCAGCCGTTATTGAACGAAGAGCATATCATGGTGTTGGGAACCTCGACCTGCCGGTTCGACGGTATCGATGACAGCAACAAGGCGCTGTACGGATTTTTCAGGGAAATGCGCCTGCAGCCTCTGGACGATGAGGAATGCCGGCTGCTGTGGGAGTCGGTGGCGGGGGAACCCCTGCCGGGGAACCGGGTAGGTCCGGTGCGGGTGATCACCGGCGGCAATCCCAGGCTGGTGGCCATCATGGCCGGCACCACACTGGATGGTACCTTGGCGCATCTGCGTGAGCAGTTCGCGCGGCTGGTGGATGACAATACCACCTATTTCAAGTCCGCCATCGAGGACCTGCCGCCGCTGGAGCGGAAGGTGTTCGCCGCCCTGGCGGAATTGTGGGAACCGGCCACCGCCCGCCGGACGGCGGAGCGGGCGCGCCTGGACGTGAACAAGACAAGCGCGCTGCTGAAGAGGCTGGTCGGGCGCGGCATGGTTCGGACCGTGAGTGGTGGAAATACCCAGGTCTATGAGGTGGCGGAGCGGTTGTTCAATATCTATTACCTCATGCGCCAGAGCCGCGGTCCGGCCGACAGGATGAAACGGCTGATCGACTACATGGCGTTATTCTACCAGCCGGAGACCTTGCTGGAGTGCGTATTGAAAGAGGCGGAACATCCGTTGACCATGCAGTGGGAGCCGTTGCAGGCCTGCCGTTACGTGATGGAGAGGTATGAACTGCCGCCTGGTTCCTTGGAACGGGTACTGGCCGACCGAACGGAGGAACTCCGCGCTTCGGTCAATGATATGATGGCAGGACTCGTTGGACGGCGGTTGCAGGAACGTGAAGATTCACGATCACCGATTGATGAGATCGAAAGAGCAGTCAAAGAACTGTTTGCATTATTCAATTCAGGTAATTTTTCCGATGCACTGGAGAGCAGTGCTGAAGTACTGGAAAAGTGTGTGGGACAGACAGACCGGAAAATGGTGCAATTACATGCTCTGGTAATGGCCTTGAGAGGAGAGGCTCTTTGGGAACTGGGCAAAACTGAGGAAGCCCTGGTGACATATGATGAGTTGGTTGATCGCCATGGACTTCAAGAGGACACCAGTGTGTCGGTATTAGTGGCGAAAGCGCTCTTTAACAAGGGCGTGCGCTTGGGCGCGCTGGGCCGGACTGAGGAGGAAATCGCGGTGTACGAAGCGGTCGATGCGCGCTACGGAGGGCGTGCGGAAGCCGGGG
>JAFGDC010000340.1 GCA_016932295.1 candidate division CSSED10-310 bacterium | reverse complement strand
CAGTGGTTGAGGCTCAGTTTGCCCAGTGGTCAATTGGCAGTGAGGCCTTGCGTAGATTATGCGCAATAAATTAAGTCGTCATGTATAGTTGATCCCGCAACCCAGAAATCTCCGCCTGACTCGACTGCCAACGACAGGATTCCAATTCCACCTTCAACCGTGCCGAACAGGGTGCTGAATTCGAGGGTTCCGTTCACATCGAATCCGGCGATGAACGCATCATATTCGCCGACGGGACCGGAATAGGGATTCCACAGGGGAAAATCACTCGTGACGACCGGATACCCGGCCAGCCTGGCGCCGCCCGCCGGCGTCGCGGCAAACGCGCGGAGTTCGATGGGATAGCTGTTGCCGAAATAAGAACTGAACAGACATTCACTGGCTTCGCCGCTGAGCTTGGCCACGAACAACCAGCCGAAATCCTCCTGCACCGGATTGACCAAGGGGAAATCACGGCTCGGCTCTCCAGCAATCCATAGACAACCGTCCGGCGATTCAGCGATGCGATATCCCTGATCCCATCCAGGTCCCCCGAACAGGGTGGCGAACACCACTTCACGGCCGTCCGGACCCAGTCGAATAATAAACGCGTCGTATCCTCCTCCTATATACTGCGGATTCGGATTCACCATCGGAAAGGCAGTGTCGAGGCTATCGCCGATTATCACAACCCCGCCGTCCTGCAACGCACAGATGTCATGTGGCGTACAGCCGCTGAAGATGTTGTATTGACCGATCATCGTGGACATCACCAACTCGCCGTCGGGTGAAAACCTGGCGACGAAGCCATACGAAAGCGCATCCGGCCACAATGGATCGACGATGGGGAAGTCGGTATTGTAGGACCAGGTGTTGCCGATCAGCCAGACGTACCCCTGGACATCGACGGCGAGGACGTGAAAATCTGAGTCAATCATTTCGGAATCTTCACCCCCGAAATACGTGCTGAACCGGGTCTCCGGTTCGATCCAGCGTTGCGCCGCTTGAACACCGCCAACGCCCAATACCACCACCAACAATAACGTCAGACGTTTCATCTTCGTACCCTCCGCGAGGATCTTGTTCATAATAAGCATAGGCAGGCGATCGGGCCGGTGTCAACCGGCCGGGCGGCGATGGCCGTTGAAGACCGATGGTGGTAGGTGTCCGCGCTTGCGTCGGGTTGAGATGACGCCCGATATAATGGTGTTCGTCATCTTCGCGTTTATGGATCAGAGCGCGGCGTGTCCGCCGGGATACTCACGGGATACGATTTCACCGACATGGACTTGCCACTTGGCAGGAGGTAACAGCGGCAACCACCATGAACCTGACCGCCCTGACCGATTCCACGCTTCTGCAGGTGTTTCGGATCTGTTAAGTGCGCATCAAGATAATACCGCTTCATTCCAGTCTGTGGCAGAACGTAGTAGGCGCTCCCCTTGAGGGTTTTGCCCTCATGCTCCCACTCGCGGTTCTGGTCCCACCTGATCCATGGCGTTATGCTTTTCACCGCTTCAGGCGAATCCGCGTTCATCATTGTGTCAAGGATTTCCACGCTGCGCGCGACGCTGAAAATCATGCCGTTCATGCGTCCACAGATGGGGCACACTCGTTCATCGCCAGACGTGACCCACTCCCAAAACTCGACATCTTCAGAGGCCAGCAGATACATGCCACCGGCGTAACGTGCCCGTGACGTGATCGATGAACCAAGCACCGCGAAGTAACTGCGATGCCGGGGGAATGAGGCGCTGAAAGATTCAGATAGGCGCCGGGCCAGGTTCCTTCTCCCGACGCCTTCCTCGATCGCTTTGGAGCCTTGCTCGATCAACTGATCCCGAAGCCGCCGATCATATGAGCCGCCGATCCAGAACATGGCATCTCGCTGGATGTAATCTATCGCCAGGTTGTCCTGGGTCGTGACACCGGGTGTTTTCTTGAGCCCGAGTTTCCGGGCGATGGCCAGTTTGCCCATCCACAATGAATCGTTGGTGTAGGCGTTGATTTCCTGCACGAAGGCCGGGGTTCCGACCATCTCCCGGGAAATCTCCAAACAGACCGCATCCACGGCCCGCGCCACATCCGCCGCCGACGCACCCGCCCCGAGGTTTTTATCGAGCAGGTCGGAACAATCTTCAATCGTCCGGTTGGAATGCCCAATGTCAAATGAATCAGGACATCAGAAGGAGGAGCCTGTTCCCGAGTTTCACGCGATCAATGCCCCCGTCCATTGAAGCGACAGAAAAGACTGTTTCCGGACTGAAATCAGATACCCGGATGCGGCCGGAGCTTCACCGTCGCCGGGCAACCGCGAGCGTCGTACTCAACAGGATCAGGAGTACCGTTACGGAGCCGGCGCCGGTACTGGGGACAGGAGGCGGCGTGGGAGTGGCAATCGCGGTTTCACCCTTTTCCAGAATGCGCAGATAATTACCGTCCCAACCGGCGAATATGTAAAGATCGTCGGCGATGACAAAACTGCCGTGCGTGCGGCGGCGGTAATTGAAATGATACGCGGATTGCGAGAACCATTCATCGGTTGCGGTTTCGTACAGCACCAGGCTGGTAAGTATCGCGGCATCGTCTTCCCCACCTATGACGAAGACGTAATCAGATGCCGGATGTTCAGGATCGAGCGTACGTTCGCATGTGTGGGAATGAACCGGGAATGGAAGCGGACTGAGCGAGCGCCATGACAGGTCGGCGGGATCGAGTTCCTCGACCGCATCGAGAATAACGCCTCCCTGATTCTTGCCACCGGTGATGATGATCTTGTCATCGCCGTTTTCGTCGCGGGCAATGGTCGCCGACAGCCACTCGCGCGCCCCTGCCGGCATGGCCGTGCACCATATCCATTCATCATCGAGCAGCGAGTAGCGATACACGGCATCGGAAACAAGACCGTCGTTATCTCTGCCGCCGATACAGAACACGAGCACGTCGCCGGCCTGTTCGAGAGCTACCGCGGCATGCCGCCAAAGCGGGGTCGGCATTTCTTGGGCCACTGACCAGGAACCGGTGTCGATGGTGAAGATCGAGAGATTGCTGCTGGGTGTGAGGAGAGTCGGATCCAGACCGCCGGGCTTGAAGATGAAGCCGCCGGCGGCGCACAGGTTATCGGCGGAAGTGGTGCAGGTGGCGGGAGGTTGAAGTTGCTGCCAGGTGTTGGAGACGGGATCGTAGCGATAAAAACCGGTGCCGCCGCTGCCGGTGTCGCCGCATACCCCATTGTTGTCACCGCCGGTGCCGTACCCGAATCCTTCCCAGGCCGTGCCGGTTATTCTGGAAGCAACGTAGGGGAAGGCGGCACGGGTTGTCCATGAAACGGAAGAGATAACCGCATCCGCCGGAGGAATGACAAGCAACCCGAATACTGCCGGCATTACCAGACGTGCGAGCAGTCCGCGCATAGCCTCTCAGACCTCCAGCAAGTGAGCGATTTTATCCCGGATATCCGAACATCCGATCCTGTTGAAATAGAACCGAGCTTCCTCCTTCCGGTTCCGCAGAGCCAGGAGGAGGACCATATCCTGGAAGATCTTGCAGCGTTCGCGATCACGGTAGAAGACTTCCGCCAGTGCATTTTTTCGGAGGTTTGCCGCCATATTCTCGAGAACCTGGATTCCCGCATGGTAATGGGAGTAGGCCTCATCATGGCGTTTTTGGGCATGATTGAGTCGCCCCAGATTGTAATGAGCACGCCACACAAGGTCCGGCATGCCGGTTTCTTCCGCAAGCTTCATGGCCCTTTGTCGATACCTGAACGACCGATCGGGATCACCCATGGCCTGGTGGATTCGTCCTTTCAGGATGCTGTTGAGGCACTCCAATTCCTTGTTCCGAGTAGCCGCAATGGCTTTTGCGGCCCGTTCCGCCTTGGCCAGTGCCTCACGGTGTTTTACCTCGTCGTAATCCAACTTGGCCATATCGAACAGCACGTGTGCCTCGTTGATCCTGTCCTGGACATTGACACAGATTTCGTACGCGCGGTCGAGGTATTTCCGGCTGTTATCCGACATACCGCGCTTCGCATTCACCAGTGCCATCAGCCTGAAGGTCAACAATGTGGTCGCAGTATCACTCTCATTATTCAGCTCTTTGGCGCGCAATGCATTGGCCCGCGCCTCATCTGGATCTCCCAGGTTCAAAAGAAATTCACTGAAACGAGCGAGAGCCTTGGCTTCCAACACATCCTCGCCACGCTCCTTGGTCAGTTGCAACACATCTTCAGCGCTCTGGTGAGCATGGTAGTATTCACCGAGGTTTTGATAACACCGGCTCATGCCGCACATGGCATCAACCATCCAATCGATCGCCTTGAGCGCGGTGGACTGGTGGAGAACAAAGGTATAGTCGGCCAGGGCATCCCTGTAGCGGCAGGTGTACAGGTAGATCCAGGCGCGATGCAAGGCGAGCAGGGCGGTCCATTCATGGTCTTCCATGCGGGTTGCGATGGTCAAGGCCTGGTACAGATGATCCATGGCGTTCTCGAAATCCGCTTCCTGACATTTCAACATTGCCAGGTTGTAATGATCCACGATCATTTCTTTTTGATGACCATGCTGTGTATTCACTTCAAGAGACTTCTTGATGAACTTCGCTGCGTTTTCAAGATCGTTCTGGATCCGGTAGGAGACGCCAAGGTTATTGTACGCGGTGGCCAGCACCTTGCGCGGCCCGGCCTCCTTGCTACGATTGTACAACTTGAGGATTTCCAGGTAGCTCTCCTGGGCAAGAGGTGCGTTGCCGGATTGCAGATGCTTGAGTCCCAATCTGTCGAACGTCACCGCCACCCTGGCCAGGTCCTTCCTGCGCCGCGCCGCCTTCAATTCCCTTTCCAAGGCACTGATCTCGCGAGTGATCTCCTTGCCAGAACCATCCGCACCCTTGAAGAAACCGAAGAGTCCTCCTTTTGAACCTGAACTGCCCACGCTGCTCCTCCATTGGACTACCGTCCCGCCGCTCCGGTCTGTACTCGTCCTCGATCACTATCATTCTAGGTTATCAAAGGGGCATGTCAATGTCGAACGCAACCGGACGCATCCAATAGTACGGATATCGTTGTCAAGCCGACAGCTTCATGGTATTGGTCCCGTGATCAATCGACGCCGGCTTCCGCGGCGAACCGGCGGAGGATCTCCGGAGTCGCGGACCCCTGGATTTTCTCGCAACCCTTGTAATACCATATCGCCTTATCCATATCCCGCGTAAACTGAAAGTGCATTCCCGCCGCATTGCAATACGGATTGGCATACTGGGGCGCCAGTGCGATCGAGGCATCATATTCGTGGCTGGCTTCCTGGTAGCGACCAAGCATCTGAAGGCACTGCCCGAGGTTGTTGTGAGCCTTGGCGAATACGAATTCCGTCTGGCGGTACGGGAATGAACCGTTGACTCCCTTCAGTTCGTACTCAACCAGGTAGGTGTCAACCCGTTCATCGTCAGCAAAGGTGAGCACCAGTACCTGATTATCTTCATCCCAACTGAAGATCGCTCCATGCCGGGGATTTTCAACCTCGGGCGCGGGACCGGCACCGGGTGAGAATATGAGACGACCCCAGTCACTCGGTGGCAAGACCATGGCACCCTCCCGATCCCGTCCGGATATTCGGAACTGGATTTCCCCCAGCAAGGCGTAATGGGTGACGGTGCTGCGAGGAAAGACGATGATCCGCCGCAGCTCCACAACCCGCTGGAAGCACCGGGCCGCCTCCTCGTATTCATGCATGCGGAAGTAACATACTCCGAGGTTGTTATTCAGGTCGGGACTGTACGGATGCCACAACAACCCCTCCCGAGCCGCCGCCATGGCCTCATCCAGTTTTTCCATTCGCTGGAGCACGACTACCAGGTTGTTCGTCGCGGACAGGTTCTCTGGATACAATTCGAGAGCCTTGCGGTAATAGTCGGCTGCGTTATCCCAGTCCTTCCTGCTCTCGTACAGGTAGCCGAGATTGAAATAGCCATCACGGTGGAGCGGAAACAGGTCGATGCTCCTGCGTTCCGCGCGTTCAGCTTCATCCAACCGCCCCAGTCGTTCATAGGAATACGCCAGTTGATGATACAGGCGGTAATCAGCGGGAATGAGCTTGGCGGCGGCAATGAATCGGTTCACCGCCAGCTCATGCTGCTCCCTCTGGCGCAGGTTTTCTCCCTGGCGAAACAAACGTGCGCCCTGTAGTGGACGATACCCCAGGAACCACACCGCGAGCGCGGCCAGTCCGGCCGCCGTGACCCTGGCCCATGGCGAGGGCAGTCGCAGGATGAAGCCCCTGGAACTGCCGGAGGCTTTTTCCCGCACCCCATGGGCTACGCCCAACAATGAGAGGTAGAACCAGAACACCACCATGGATGCCTTGCTGAAGGCCAGTCCGAAGCTGAACAAACTGTGGACCAGGATTCCTCCGCAGGCGACCAGCAAACAGGCCGATAAGGTGTGAAGCGGTGAGGCTGCCTCCACTCTCATGAGGTCCCAGCCGACTCTCGCCAGGCACATCAACAGGAACAGCCAGGCAAGAAGCCCCACGAGACCCATTTCAGCCCAGAATTGTAAATGGTCGTTATGGGTCTTCTCCACCGTGGTGCTTTCTCCCGAAAAATCAATCTCCCGAGGATTCCGATAGCGCGGGAATGCCTTGCCGAAAGAGCCCAATCCGACTCCGAACACGGGGTAGTCACGTATCATTTCCAGTGTCGATTTCCAGGTCAGCAGACGGAACTGCGCCGTTCCATGTGAGGTATTGAAGCTCGATGCGAATCGGCCCAGGTAGGAGTAGCCCTGACCGGCGGCGAACGCCAGAATGATGACGATCACCACACCCACGATGAGAACGTGACGAGGAAACCGATTCACGACGCCATTGATCTCCGCACCTTTGTTCGGACGGGTCCGGGTGTGCCTTCCAGCGGCCAGCGTGATGACCAGCACGGCAATGACCAGTTCCGCCAGGAATCCAAGCCAGGCACCACGACTCTTGGTGAATAGGAGGTGCAGGCTCATGCAGAGCGTTGCCAATCCCGCCAGCCAGCGTTCCCCGCCGGCACTCAGCAGCAGCCAACCGACAGCAGCGGGCAGAAGAAGCAGGAGGCTTTGCGCGGCTACATTGCGGTGGCCCAGGGTGGATATTGAATCATAATTACCCCGGAGAGCGGGTAAATCGATGGAAAAACCCTGGAGAACGCCATAGATACCCACCACCATTCCACTCAGCGCCAGCAATCGAAGAATCGACAGCCCATCGCGTTCGAGATCGGCCGAACCTCCCACCATTGCGTACATCAGGAGCAGCACCGCCAGCCAAACAAGCATCTCCATGCCGTCATGGCGGTTTATTGGAGCTATGTTCGACAACAGCGCCGCCGCCGCGAACAGCAGGACTGGCGGATCGAAAACGCGCCGGCGCAACTGAAATCCTCCAAACCAACCCTGCAGGCGAGGAAGCACTATCATCGCCAGGCCGAGGCAGATGATCACCGTTGTGAAGATGACACGCTTGAGCAGTTCGTAACCATCCTTGAATGCCAGACTGAAATCGAAAATCAACGGGATGAGAACGATCAACCAGATCAGGACGGTCAGATGTTTGGGGCGTTGAAGTGTCATGATCTTCTCCCTGTTTCCTGAACGTTACCATGTTCGCGAACCACCAGGAAGACCGCACGGCCTTGATCACGCCTCGTGGGTGGCAGGGAACGGATAGCCAACCGGACGCTGATCGGCTACATTCAGTTGATTTATGGAACCACTTCGAGTTGGGAGCACGGGAGGCATGTCTTCTTACCTCTGAAAGGAGTGCAGTTTGAAATATTTTTTCGCGTTGGGATTGGCGTTGCTGCTGAACGCGACCGCTAACCTGTTGATGAAATTCGGGATGAAACGAATCGCGGAAAGCGGCGGCCTCTTTCAGCACGGCGCCACCGCCGGCTTGTGGTCCATTGTCACATCACCGGTGCTTGTGGCAGGCATGATCTGCTTCGGACTCAACCTGGGGGCCTACATGTACGCCCTGCAAAACCTGCCCATCAGCGTCGCCTATCCAGTGATGGTGACCGTGGGATTCGCGATCATCGTGATCGTCGCGGGGATCTGGCTTGGTGAACGCCTTAACCTGCTGCAGTGGGCTGGAGTTGGCGCCATTCTGCTGGGAGTATGGATGGTGGCGAGTCAAGTCCGAACCTGAACCTGATCGTAGTGCCTGCACAGAGGCAGTCGATACCGGTCCCTTTTTTCTGAACTCTCGCTCCGCCCTCGTGGACCTTCCGTCGATAGGTTTATCGCGCCGCCGTATCCCGAGGGGCTGGAGCAGCTCACCCCTCTCGATCACCCATCTCCACGCGCTGTTTCACCCTGGTCCCGCACCAGGGCCGCACGATTCCATCCCTGGGTTACAGCGACACACTCCCAGCGCCACCCATGCACCAGGCGGAAGTAAAATCGATTCGGTTCAGTTCATTCGCCGGTCGAGACGGGTGCCAGCTTTTTAAATTCCTGATATTGAGTGTTACAGGTCGCGGCTACATCCGTGATCAGGAACTTGATCAATTCCGGGGTCGCCAGCCGGGAAGGGACTTCCCAACGGGCATCGATATCGCCGGCAGGGACATCGATGCAAATCTTTGCGCCTGACGTGCTGGTATTGAATTGCATGGCCTTGAGAAGCACGTCCTTGGAAAAATCATAGCTCTCGGGGTTGTCCACGAACGTCGCCCACACATTGATGAACATCTTGTCCACATCGCTGTAGTTCAATGATACCCGCCACTGTTCCACATCAATCGATCGGCTGGCTTCCACCAGGACTAAATAGATCGGTCTTCCCGGTACCTGGATGTACGTCAGTTCAGCTTGCTTGAGCAACAACGGGATGACGTCGCTGTCCTGGGAGCGGTCATCGGTGGTGGTGGAAGTAGTGGTGCCGGCTTCTTCGGCGGCGGCTGGGGGTATCGAGCCAGCGGCGACGATCCAGAAGAGTGAAATTGTCACGCACAGTATTCTTGTCATGGCGTCTCCTTTCATTGTGCGATCTGCATAACAGAGCGACAGCTTACCATCATACGGGCCTGAACAGAAGGGCAGTGCCGCTTCCCAACTTTGGTTTCGAAATAAGCCTGAGGTGGATCGGTAGTGAGGAGAGGTTGTCTGACGAAAAGCGCCTTCGTGTGCCATCATTGGTGTCTTTATCAGCGCCACTGGTT
>JAFGDC010000339.1 GCA_016932295.1 candidate division CSSED10-310 bacterium | reverse complement strand
GCTGACCGCGGCGATCGTCGTGTTTCGCATTTTCCTTGACCGCGGCGAAGGGATTTGGTAGACATTCACTGTTATCTGGACCGACCTGACGCGAGGTATCGTCCGATAACTTTCGATATCTTTTATGATTCGACTTGTAGTCGAGGGGGATGGTTTCGGCCATCCCTCAGCATTTCTCCTGACATTTCAGAGCGGCCATCAACACATTTCAAAAACAGCAACAGCCGCCTCAGGGATATCCATCGGAGACATCCGTTGTTTCCGCTGACCGCGCTGTATGCGCCGGCAAGTCCCTGGTCATTCGCCGGAGTTGATGGGGGAACATGGTGCGGCATCACGCCACCGCCGGCGCCGGCTCCCGAGCCCTTCTACTTGTGAAAGAAACGTCGCTGGAGGTATAGTCAGGGTCGTTGTTGAAGAGTCGTCAGTGGAACCCCGAGGAGGCAGCAGAATGATCAAGATCACGGAATTCCCCCATTCTTTCGCTCTGGCCGGTGAAACCTGGGAACTGCATCCCGCCATGATGCGCCGGATCACCGCCGAGGGCATCGAACAGAAGGTGTCGTTGGATGGTGAAGTGTTTGCCCTGGTGGTGGCCGAAGGCGGCGATGAGTTCGCCGTGGCGGTGGTGTACGAACCGGACAATCGCGTCTTCGTGATCTCCAGGCAGTTCGGCATGCGCGGACCCTTCACCGGACTGGTGGACATGGTGTACGACGCCGCCAGCAGGCGCGTGGTGGTGACCGCGGCGAAGGACGGCAAACCGGGCTCCTACGTCATCGAATAATCCAGAGCGCCAGGCACCGCGCTCATCCAGGCATCCCGTCATGAATTCCGGACCGGCATGCAGGTTTCTCCATTGTTCGGATCTGCACTTGGGTGCGGATCGCTATAACTGCCCCCGCCGAATCGAGGACTTTTTCGAGGCGTTCGAATGGGTGCTCCGGGTGGCTGCGGCCGAACATGTCGATTTTGTCCTGGCGGCCGGCGACCTGTTTGACAGACGCCAGATCCAGCCCGTTATCCTGCAGCGCACGACGGAGATTCTACGGGCGTTCTCCCCATCGATCCCCGTCATCACCACATCGGGCAACCATGACCGTTCCCTGCTCACCGGTCATACCACATGGATGGATTACCTCTGCCATGAAGGATTGACCATCCACCTGGATATGGAACCAGGGGAATCCGACACCGTTGGATTGAGGGGATGGGATTCCAAGCGGCGCCGTGGCGCCGTTCTGGAACTACCCGGCGCGCGCATCGTAGGCTTGGGATACCTGGGTGCGGCGATCAAACCGAAACTGGAGCAGGTGGGCAAGGTGCTGCGCTCCCTGCCGGAGAAGAAGCCAGTCATCGCCATGCTGCATGCCGGGCTGCTGGGCGGTGTCCATGCTGTCGACGGCGGCGTGACGGTGGCGGAGTTATCGCCACTCATTGACTGCTGCGACTACATCGCCCTGGGTCATGCCCACTCCTTCCATCGCGGCCACGCCAAGGTATTCACTCCCGGCGCCGTGGAGGCGGTGGATGTCGGTGAAGCCGACTACGAACGCGGTGTCATACTCGCGAAGTTGGAAGCGAACGGAAGCCTCGATTTCCAACGAATACCGTACACCGGCAGACCCATCATACAGCGGACCTTGCATCTCGAACCCGCTGCCTGCCCCTCCCCAGCCGCTCTGCCCAAGCTGGTAAAAACCCTGGTGGACGAGCAACCCGCGCCGGCGGATGCCATATTCCACTTGCGTATCCGTGGAGCTGTACCCTTCGATCGGTTCGCTGTCGGGATCAGGACGATCCGTGAGGTGATCGACACCGCGGTTCAGCCGCTGCTCACTCTCGTCGATATCGACCTTACCGAGCCGGACTCGGAGGAAATGGAAGAGTCGGATCCCGAGCGCATTGAGCGATCGGTATACGAAAGTCTCGCCTCCGGCAACAAGTGCCACCTACCGGCCGGGGAATTGGCCGCAATCGCAGGCCGAATGCAGGAACTGCTTGATGCCGGGCCGCGGGTGGACGAACTGATCGCAGCCGCCCGGCGTTTTTTGAAAGAACGCGCCGCGGAAGCATCATGATCGTTCACCGGCTTGAACTCAGCAATATCAGATCGTACCGCGAACTGAACGTGATGTTCAATGCCGGCATGGTGTACATCATCGGCGGGAACGGCGCGGGGAAAAGCACCATGCTCCGCGCCATAGGGTTCGCCCTGTTCGATCACACCGGCACCGGGTTGGCACAGCTCCTGCGCAAAAGGGAGCGAAGCGGCTGGGTCAAGGTGTGCTTCAGCGTTCAGAGAAACGGCCCACGCTTTCTCGCGGCCCGTTATCTGGTGCGTGCCGGCAACGGTTTCAAGGCTGACAGGTGGCTCGTGTATCGCGGTGACGAAGAGGATCCAGACCTGATCCACAAGCAGAAAGCGCACGAAATCAAACCATGGCTGCAGGATGAACTGGAGTTGGACCGGTCCATGTCGCTGGAAAACTGCTTCGAGCAGATCATCGGTGTTCCCCAGAACAACCTGGTCAATGCCTTCGTCCAGTCTCCCAGGTATCGCGAGATGCTCTTCAACCAGGTCTTCAACCTGCAGAAATATAAACAGCGCGCACTCCGTCTCAAACCAGCGGAAGACGCCATCACGGCCGAATTGGAGGGGGCCGGAAACCAACTGGAGAATCTGAACGGTCGCATCGAGGCTATGCGCATTAATGAGCACCAGTTGAAGGCGCGCCGGCGGGAGCGTTGCGAAACGCGCCGGGCAGTGAAAGAGGCCGTTGCGCGGGCGCAGGAAATCGCCGAGAGGAAACGACGGCTCGAGGAGATAGAGCATGCCGTGGGCGAGTATCACGCCGAGTTGACCACGCTCGATTCCCTGCTGCCCGAAATGGAACGACGGCTTGAAACGCTCGGTGAGGACCTTGCCAAAGCGGAGGCGGCGGAAGCGTTCCTGACGGTGAACGCGGACCGCCATGCAGCTTTCCGGACCATGCAGGACGAGATCAGGAAGCTGCATGAGCTGCGCCGCGAGGTGGACGGATTGAAGGAGGAGCGGGCCAGCCTGACAGGAACCCGTGCCGAGCAGGAAGGACGGCTTGCCGCCATGGCCGGCGGCTGTCAAGAAGAACAGCGTGAATTAGCGGCGGCCAGACGGGAACTGGAAGATCGGCATATCAGCCTGCGGGGTATGCTCACCGGTCTTCGCGGCGAGTTGGCGGCGATCGCTGAGCAGGTGCGGGTTTACGATGATGTGCAGCATCGCTGCCAGGAAATCGCCACTGAGCTGGAACGTATGGCGGAGCAGGACCGGGGGATGCGAAACGAACTCGCCCTGCGCATGGAGCAACTGACCGAAGCGCAGGCCGCCGGACGGGACGCGGAGCAAGTGAAGCCGCCGGCCATGCAGTATTCGCGGGCGCTGTCCACCCGTGACGAACTGGTGAAAAAACAGCAGGCGTTGGGAAAGACCCGGGCCGCCCTTGAACGGCTCGAAGGCGCGGCGGAAGCAGCCGGCAAGACCCGCGCGGAACTGTTGGAAACCGCCGCCGCGATCGAACATGAACTGGCCGGACTGGATACGGCCCGGGAAGCCGCGGCGCGACACGCATCCCTCCTCCGACGGCGGGATGAACTCACCGGCCGCACCAGCACCTTGAACATGCTGAAACAACGGTTCGACGAACTCACCGATGCACTCCAGGCAGTGCATGGAGATATTGAGAATCGCGCGGCGCGCATGGCGGATCTCGAGAAAGCGGATCTCCAGGAACTGACGGAACGCCTTCGGGTGTTGCGCGAGCAGTTGAATCACTTACAGCAGGAGCGCGGCGCATTGGACTCGGGCATCAAGTTACGATGCTCTTCCGCCGAGGAAGCCTCTGGAAAGCTCTGCCCATTCGGGCTCGGGTACTGTCCCAATCTACCCGCGGGATTGAGTTTCGAGGAGTTCTTCGCCGTCGACGTAGCGCGCCTCAAGGCGGAACTGGCCGCGCTTGATTCGCGACGTGAGGCATGGCTGGTGGAGTTGGATCGATTGAGCCGCATTCATGACGAGGCGACAAGCGCGAGGGAGCGGCTGGCCGGGTTGACCGAGGCCGATGCCCGGGATCGCCGAACGCTTACGGAACTACAGCAACGGTTGCTGGAGACCGCCGCCGAGCGGGACCGCATCGCCGGCGCCAAAGCGGCGCTGGTGGAGGTGGATGCAGCACTGCGGGGCCTGGAAGGTGCGGGAGAAACCCTGTCGAAACTGCTGGCTCGAGCTGACGAGTTACAACGGATCGGCGGCCGGATTGAGGAGCTTGATGCACAATCGGCGGAACGATCAAGGGAAATGGCACAACTCGGGAAAAGCCTGTCGGACATGGTGGAAATCGAGCGCGGATTGGCGGCGGCCAACCGGGAGGTTTCGGATACTCAGTTACGGCAGGCGTACGAACGCTATCCTATTTTGCTGGACAGGGCCGCCAGGGAAACGGAGCTGGCCGAATCCGCCATGGCATTGCGGGAACGATTGAAGGCACAGGAGCAGCGCACGACGGAGATGAAGAGCCGCCTGGAGAAACTCCGGGAGACATATGATGCTCCGGCGCACATCCGCTTGAAGGAGGAACACACGGCGCTGCAGCGACGCGTGGCCGCTCATGAAGCCGAGGAAACCGCCGTAGCGGAAAGCCTGGTTGCGATGCATGCGAGGGAGGAACGGCTGCACAGGGTCGGCGAGCGGATGACTGAACTGGAACGTTCCATCAGGGACCTGCGGGAAGAGATCGAGCGCCTGGACAAGGCCATCGCCGGCAGGGGCGATCCCAGCGGGCGGCTGGCGGCGGCCATGGAGCAGGAGGCGGCGGAGGCGGAATTTGTCCAGGCGCATGATCGGGCGCGGGTGAGGCTGCAGGAGCTTGACGGCGACATACCCGAACTGCGCGGCAGACTGGAGGCACTCGCCACCACGACACGGACCAGGCAGGTACGGCGCGATGAATTGCGCGGACTGCTTCTGAAGGCGAGTGAGACGTACAGTGCCGATGACCTGGTTAAGATCCGGCTGGAACATGATGAGACGGCGGCACACCAGGCGAAATTGAACGAGAGAACCCGCAGTCTGGATGAAGAGATTCGCCGATTGGAGGCCGCGGTGCAGGAACTGGGTGAACTCCGCGGGGCGCGGATTCAAGCAAGGGAGCGCAAAAGGGAACTGGAAGTCGTCAGGCGGTTGCTGCGATCGCTCCGATTGGACATTTACCAGCGCGCCGGCGCCCTGGTGGTGAACCGCAGCCTGCGGGTGATATCCAATCGAGCCAATGCCATCTACAAGAGCATCAGGCGGACGACCGAGGAAGACCTGGAATGGGCGGCGGGATATGAAGTGAGGATCAGGCGAAATGGTGGTGAGATGCTGCTCATGAACGATCTGTCCGGCGGCGAGCAAATGGCGGCCGCGCTGTCCATCCGGCTGGCGCTGTTACAGACATTGACCGGTATCAAGCTCGGGTTCTTCGATGAACCCACCAACAACCTGGATGCCGAGAAACGGCTCTCCCTGGCGCAAAGCCTCCGGAACATCGAGTTGCTGGATTTCCATCAGCTTTTCGTCATCAGCCACGAGGAAGCATTCGCCTCGGCTACACAGAGCGTCATCCTGCTGGACAAGGATGACGACGGGGTGTCGTTCGTCAGGAGCCTGGATTGACGATCCCCGGCTCGACCGGGCCGCGCGTGATTGATCCACCGCTGTGTTTACGAAGTGATCGCGCCCCGATGTATCTGCCCTCAGAAGGGCCTGTGCACCATCGAATCATGCCGGGGTGAATCCAGGAAACGCATCGAAATAGGTTTGTAACAACCCTCAGTTTGACGCGGTACGTTGAACCTGTTTCAGACGGCACCATGCCATTCGGGGTACACTTTTCAGAATCGATCCGCTCAGGATGCTCGTATCATCCGGGCTGGTTTGTGATCTGATTGTGAAAACCTGCTTTTCGAGAGAAGCGCACTCCGTTGGTTTTAGGTTGGAATCGTTGCGATGCCGCGGGCACTTCCGCGGGCCATGGGAGCCGCCTCCATCAGACCGGGCGCGCCGGTGGACAGCCGCCCACTCCACTCACCTGATAAAGGACTGAAACACCTCCCGTGACGTGCCCAGCACCTCGTCATGGATACTCCTGCCATGACTGTCCATGGTGACCACCACACGGAAATCCCTGACCCTGATACGCCAGAACGCTTCCGGCACGCCGAACTCCAGTTTGTAGACGTCCTCCACTTCCTGCACCGCATCGGCGATCACCGTCGCCGCGCCGCCGATGGCATGGAAGTAGACAGCACCATGCTGACGGCAGGCTGCCAGTGTCCGCTCACCCATGCCGCCCTTGCCGATCACGCCGCGCATGCCGAAATGGCCGATCACCAGGTCCTGGTAGACCTCCTCGCGGATGCTGGTGGTGGGTCCTGCGGAAACAAACCGCCAGCCATTGTCATCCTTGGCGACTACCGGGCCGCAATGGTAAATGACGCCACCCGCCAGTACATTCCTGAGAATGTCATACAGCCCCATTTCAGATTCCGGGGGTGTGTCGCGTTCGATGAAATTCTCCACCATATATTTATGGGCGGTGTCCCGGGCCGTCAGCATGACCCCGTTCAGGCTCACCACGTCTCCCACGTGCAGCGCCCGGATATCGTTCTCGTCAATGGGAATCGTCAGGTTAATCAAAGTGCACCTCCCCTGCCTGCCACGTCATGCTGTGCCTTCGATGCGCCCAGCACATATACGCGATCGAGACGAAATAGCATGCCGGCAACCGATGCAGCGCGCCGATCTTGACGCCGAGCACGGTCGTCCTGCCGCCGAAACCCATGGGCCCGATGCCCATGGCATTCGACTTTTCATAGATGGTCTTCTCCAATGCCGCCAGTTCGGGATTGGGATTCACATCATCCAGACGCCGGAACAACTGTTTCTTGGCCATGATATGCGAGGTGGCCCGATCGCCGCCGATGGCGACGCCGAGGATACCGGGACTGCAACCCTGGCCCTGCGCCTTGAAGACGGCCTCGAGCACCACCCTGGATACTCCCTCCAGGTCGCGGCCGGCCTTCAGTGCCGCATTCGGCAGGGATGCCTGCGCGCTGACATTCTCGCATCCCCCCCCCTTGAGCATCAGCCTCACCTCGACACGGTCGCGCTCCCATTCCTCGTAGTGGATCGTGGGAAACATGATGCCGCTGTTGTCGCCGGAATTCTTGCCGGTGAGTGAATCCACCGCGTTCGGACGCAGGTAGGAGCGGCGGGTGGCTTCCGCCAGCGCCCACTTGATCTGAGCATCGAATGCCCTGGAGGAATATCCCAGGGGATGCATCAGGTAAAAATTTGGTGTTCCCGTATCCTGGCAGACCGGTGTCGAGCCGCGTTTCGCCAACTCGATGTTGTCGAGAATGGTCTGCAACGCACCTCGGGCCGAGGAGCCCTCATCCTCGGCGGTCATTGCGTTCCGCAGGACCGCCACGACATCCTCGGGCATTTCGCAGGAGGTCATGCGTATCAACTCCAGGAGGTGTAACGACAAATCAGGCGCCGAATCATATTCCATGCAGCACTCCTTTCAATCTGTAACACATGGGAGCACTATACGATCAATGCACGCCAAAGTAAAGCGCACAGAAGCCATGCTTGCCATGCGACGGGGACCAGTGACGGGGGGCATGGAAGGTCGACCGGGAACGGCATCACACCGGCGGAATCGGGGCCTCCACATAATCGAAGGTCATGGCATCGTCGAGCCGCCTGGACCTGCATTTTCCCAGCAGCCATCCATACAGCCAGATGGTAGCGGCGGTTTTTGGCGCTCTGATGAGCATCTTGTGTAATGGACCGGCGCCGGGATCGATGAGGAGGTAAGGGCTGGGTAGTGCGATTAGCACAAAAATGGCGAGGATGACCGGACTGCCGGTGCGGATGTAAAGGATCACCAGGAGGGGCAGCAGCATTGCGTAATGGTGCTCCCAGACGTGCGTATAGGTCAAAAAATAGGTGCTCAACCATACTCCCGCGAGGAGCAGGATACGGGAACGATGCCGGAGGGTGACATCCAGGCTGAGGACGAGTATTCCAAGTGAAAGAATCCTGATCATCCAGGCTGGCAGCATGTAACCGAGGAATCCCGGCAGATTGAGGCTGGGCAGTGGTTTGGAGCCGAAAAGCCAACCCAGGAACAGGCCGCTGTCGGCGGGATGCAAAAGGAAATACGCCAGGCTGGTGAGCGCGAGGATAAGCGGTGGGACGATCAACAGCCGCCAGCGGCGGCGCAGGATGAAGACGGGGGCGAAATACAGGGGGACGGGCTTGATGAGGGCTCCCAAGGTAAAACCAGCGGCCGAAACGAGGGGATATCGATGTTCGGTGAGGCGGGCGAACTCCATGAGAACGATAAAGATGAGAAAACCGAGAAGAAAGGAGGTCTGTCCCAGATAGAGGTCGAGATAGTAGGGGAGGAAAAAGAACCACATCATGGCGCCGACAAGGACGTGGGGGCCATCGAACCACTGGCAGGTGAGATAGACCGAAAGGCCGAAGATGACTTCGATGAGCAGGATCCATAGTATGTATGCATTCCAGGGTGAGAGCGCGTTGAGGGGCATCCCCACGGCGAGGGCGATCCACGGAAAATAACGAAACGGGTGATGAAAGGGTACACGGAAATTCAGATAGTCCCTGACCGATTGTTCGTATGCTCCCGTGACGTTCTCATAGATACTTATGCCGTTCGCCAGCGCCAGTCCCGCCCAGTAGAGCTGGAAGAAGTCGTAACCCGGATTGAGAACGCGCGGCTCGGCGAACAAGCGGTCCACGGTGTTCATATCGCGGCGTTGTGGCACCTGGATCAACGTCACATTCATCTGTTTGCGATGGCGTTGCCAGGGAAACAGGCTCGGCTCCAGCGGCATCGGTTCTTGGTATTGAATGCCCTTCAGGTTTGCGGAACCTTCCACTGGCTCCACCAGGGGGGGCCACAGACTCTGCAGCTTGAAGTGCTGGCACCAGGACAGCAGCAGCCAGAGATGCACGACGCTGCCGGTGATGACAAGAATGGAACGGTTCCAACGCATTGCGGACCTCTCGATGAGTATGCAGTATCCCCTCGCGCCGCATCATTGTCAATCGAACCCGCGGCCGCCCGGCAACACCGCCTTCATCATTGCGGTGAAAATCAATAACGGGATCGTGTTTGCTCTTCAATGAGAAAACAAGGCCGATGGAAATTCTGACGGACTGGTGGAATGGCCGATCCCGTTGCCCCCAATCCCCCGCCAGAAGAAGCGCGTGGCGCCGGCAGAGGGAGCGCGCGGCGCCGGCAGAAGGAGCGCGTGGCGCCGGTAGAGGGAGCGCGTGGCGCCGGCAGAAGGAGCGCGTGGCGCCAGCCGCGCCCTGGTTTGCACGGCGGGCCCCGCCGTCGCACTTCGTGGGTTCGAACGCGGATCTTCTTGCTGGTCTTCTGGGTATCAACGCTTCTCCTCGAAAAATATGGTATTCCCGGTATGACCTGGACGATACAGTCGTAATTCCTTGAGCACCAATACTTCACAGCGAAGATTACAAGATTCCGGGTACGACCCCTGTATGTACGACCCCTGTATGTAGCAGTCGTGTACCTTCATGCAGACAAAACCAGTGCCGGGACTTCCACTTTCTGCTTTTTTAATCAGCGAACGACATGATGAAGCATGCCATACCCTTAACGTAGGTCCCCAACTGCAGGATCGATGACCCAGTAGCGACGAGGCGGGGGATTTGGGTTGCCGGCTCTCTTGGCGAAAGCGTGACGCAATGGCATAGTGGAGAACGATGAAGATGCGCCCGTTAGCAAAGGACCGAAAATGAAGCGAGAACATGACCGTCATCTGGAACGGATTGGTGAGTACCGCATCCTTGAGGTCATCGGCCAGGGGGGCATGGGCATTGTCTTCAAGGCCCAGCACCAGGATGACCGGCGCGTTGTCGCACTTAAGCTCCTGGATAGCCAGGGTCTTGTCATGCATCGCTTCGGCCGGGAGTTCCGGGCGGTCCGGGAGCTGGATCATCCCGGCATCGTAAAGGTAATCGAATGGGGGATGTTCGCCGAGCGTCCGTACATCGTCATGGAATACATCGACGGGGTGCCGCTGACTCGTTTCTGGTGTAAGGGCGGCACCGCACGAAACAGGAAGAACGCGTACAGGAAACTCGCCGAAACCATGCTCAAGGTGGTGAATGCGCTGGGTTACATCCATGCCCGTTACCTGGTCCATCGCGATGTAAAACCGGCCAATATCCTGGTGGACGGCGACGGCCGACCGGTGCTCATGGATTTCGGACTGGCGCTGCGCACCAGGACGAGACTGCTCGATGCCGCCGGTGGAGAGTTGGCGGGCAGTCTTGCCTACATGAGTCCGGAACAGATGCAAAGCCGTGAATTGGATGGCCGTGCCGACCTCTATTCTCTTGGCATCACCCTGTTCGAGATTCTCTGCGGGTACCTGCCCTTCAGCGGTGAATCCGCCACCGACCTGATCGCGCAACATTTCTCGAGTCCGGTGCCCCTGGTACGGGACATCGATCCTTCCATCCCGGCGGCATGGGACCGCATCATCCATCGCCTGCTGGCCAAATCACCCGCCGATCGATATCAAAACGCGGCGCAGGTGAGTGCCGAACTGATTGACTCATTCAATCTGGATGCCGCTCCGGAGGACCGTACCGATGACGGCACCGCGATGCTTCTCGTGGCATCCTATATCGATGCGCATGGGCACCTTAGCCGGGTTGAGCGGATCTGTGAAGAATTGACCCAGGGCACTCCCGGCGTGGTCTTCATAAGCGGTTCCATGGGAACCGGGAAAAGCCGTTTACTGAGTGAAATCCGGCAGCAATGCCGGAGACTCCGGGTCCGATGCGTGAATGGTTCCTGCAGGGAGCAGGGCGGAGGAGCACTGGAGACGTTGGCGCCGTTCCTGGAGGTTGTCACCAGCGCCGATCCCGGAGCGGTTCCCAGGGAAGAAACACTGCTGGTGAAACGATTTCTCGGCGGCGGGTTGGCGGAACAACCTGCCATCGGTTCACAGCAGGATCTGTACAGATTCTTCGATGCCGTCAAGGAACTGGTCACGGTACACGTGCGGAACGAACCGCTGGTGCTCATTCTGGACGACCTGCAGTGGCTGGGCAACCTCGAAGCGGCGCTTCTCAAAAATCTGGTGGAACGTCTCATCTTCAACCAGCCGACCGGGGGCAAGTTCCTCCGTGGTTCACTTCCCTTCCTGATGGTGTGCGCCTTCCGGCCTGATTCAGGAACCTGGCGCCGAACCAGTGAAACGCTGGCCACAGGTTTCGACCTCACCCGAATCGAGTTGCAGCACCTCTCGGAAGAGAGCGCCGGACGGCTCATCAGCGAATCCCTCGGCGCTTCCGCCGAGGCGCTCACCAGCCTGCTGTATCCCCTGACCGGTGGTCTTCCCCTGTTCATCAACCAGTATTTGACGGTGCTCATCGAGGAAAAACGGTTGCTGAATGAAGGCGCCGGATGGCGCATCAATTTACCGAATGGTGAAACCAGGGCACTGGAGGAGTTACGACAGGAGGACCTGGCAGGATTGTCCTTCAAGGCGGAAGCCGTTGTGCAACGCCGCATCGGGTTGCTGCCCGGACCGGCCAGGGCATTGGCCATGAAGGCATCGGTCGCCGCCGGCGCTTTTTCCTTCGAATGGCTGAAGGAAATGCATGAAGGTACTTCCGAAGCATTGGAGGAAGGACTTGATCAGTTGCTGCGCGCTCGAATACTGCGTGAGGTGATCGGCCGTGAGGAAACCTATGAATTCACCCAGCAGACGGTGAAACGCACGGTATACGAACATCTCGATCCGTTGCTGGTGCGCGACTTGCACCTGCGAGCCGCCAGAGCTGTCGAAAAAGTGTCGGGCAAGGATCAGGAAGCATACTGCGAACGCTTGGCCTACCACTATCGACGAGGGGAAAATCCCGAACGGGCGGTCACCTACCTGCAGATGTCGGGCGTGAGGATGGCCGGTCTCTTCAACAATGACGATGCCCTCAACCAGTTCGAACAGGCCCTGGAACTGACCGAACGCCTGCGGGACCTGGACACGGGACGGGCGTTACACACGCCGCAATGGATGAGCGGCAATGAAGAATTGCCATGGATACTGCTCGAGCACCGCATCGGAGAACGCCGGGAAGAATCCCGCAAGCAACGGCGCCGGGAAGCCGCCATGAAGCTGCTGGAACAGATGGGAGGCGTTCACCAGATCAGCGGGCGCTTCGATCACGCCATGGACAGTTTCAGCCAGGCCCTGAGAATCGCCAAGGAGGACGAAGCGCAAGGCGAAATCGGCAGCCTGACCCGCCAGATAGGGCAAATTCATTATTACAAACAGGATCTGGACAGCGCCCTGGGTTTCTTTCAGGATGCACTCCGCATCCAACAGGAGAACGGTGACATCAGAGGCCAGGCCAACAGCCTCAACAGCCTGGGAGTCATCGCCCAGCGCCGCAACCAACTGGACCAGGCCCTGGACTACTTCACGCACACCCTGGAGTTGCGGGAGCAATCCGGCAACATGCTGGGAGTTGCCTACAGCCACAACAATATCGGCAATATTCACTTCTATCGCCGGAACTACGACGAAGCGCTCGGCTGCTTCGGTACCGCCATCGACCTGCTGCAGCAATTGGATCAACCCCTTGGTCTCGCCTATGCCCTGACCAACCGCGCCGCCATCCACATGTACCAGCAGGACCTGATCCCTATGCTGCGCGACCTGCGACGAGCCTATCAACTGCGACACAAAATGGGCGACCGCCGCGGCATGCTCACGAGCCTTCTGAACCTCCTGGAGGCATCCCTGCTCCTGGGTAGAATCGATATCGCCCAGTGGTCACTTGCGGAAGTCATGTTCTGCGCTCAATACCTGGGTGGTCCGGAAAAATTCCCCGCCATCGCCGCCTTCAAAGCGGAACTGAATATCCTGCTGACCGATCCAGATCCGATTATCCCCGATCACAGCGCCGAGGAACAAAGCGACCTCAACCTGCTGCGCCTGATCATCACCCACCATGCCGTGCAGGGCGATCTTGACGCCCTGCGCCTGCATATCCCCCACTATCTCGAGGCAATCGATGACGAAGAAGCCATGTGGCGCGCCCCAGCATGCCTCGCCGCCGCCGCCATGCGCGCCTTCCTCCATGGCGCCGCCGACACCGCCCGGGAGTGGACGACGCCAAATGTCAAGGCAGCCAGAACAACGACCTGGGCATCCCACCCCGCCATCCGCATCGCCACCGCTCTCATCGACTTCCGAGCCACTCACCTGCCACACCACCTCGTCGCTCTCCACGAAGCCACCGAAGCAGCCCGCCGCAAGGGTCTCGTGCTCTGGCAGGCTACCGGCCTGCAGGCGCTGGTCCGCCTCCAGGCTGACAGCGAACCGGAAATCACCCACCGGGCCATGATCCGCCTGCTCGCTATCCTCTCGTTCCTTACCAGATCACTCGCCGATCCAATCCGTACGCGCTTTCTCGATCGCTTCTTACCCACATCCACAAGACGCATCATTTCCAATCTTGTAAAACAAAATCAGATAATTGCCAATTTCGCTGCGCAGCTCATACCCACCATGACGGACGACTAAACAGTAATTTCCGCTCAATGAACGATATGTATACACACACCCATGTGTCTGTACCCATGACAGCATGGCGGAGAACTACGACACCGACATAGGCGGGAAGTGATTGAACTATGCCGGAACGGCGTTGATCCGTACCTGCTTTTTACTTGGCAGGAAATTTGCATTAAGGCTGTGCGGAGTATATTACTTGATCGGAGGCGATCATGGATCGGAAAACAGGTGTCGTACATTTCGTTCTGGTCTTCGCGGTCATGGTTTCCGGGTTGACGGCGGGGCAGGCATCGGCCGCCGATACCGTGCCACCGTATTTGTCAGCGCCTGTTCCTCCACCCGGCACGCAGGATGTCTCCACGTCCGCGGTAATCACTGTGAGCGTGGCGGATGACGATTCCGGGGTAGTGGAGGAATCCATTGAGATGGAGGTGGACGGTATCAGGGTCGAACCCATCATCGAGCCGGCTGATTTCGATACGTACATCGTGGCATATTATCCCGAGGCAGGTGACGAGTATCCAGCCGGCGCGGAGATTCCGGTGACGGTGTTCGCACAGGATTTCAGCAGCAACCAGTTGATCAAATCCTGGACATTCACCGTGACGGCCGACGAGGGCCGGCATGATGTGGAACCGGTGTTCCCACTGGAGGGGTTCTGGATCAGCCATGAGCGGGACGGCCGAATGGCGCGGTTCTCATGGAGCAAGTCCAGAATGTCGGACTGGTATCGATTGATGTTGTGCATTTATTCCGACTCGGCAACCAGCATGTGCGCGGAAGTTGACCTGCCGCCGGGTTCCACTGCGGATGCATGGAACATCATCACCGCTCCGTTCACGGTCCAGGCATGCGATTGGGGACTCCTGAGCGGTCTGGACCATGTCACTTGGCAGGTGGCTTCCCTGGATGCGGGCACCATGCTGCCGTTGTGCGATTACAGCCGGCCCTGCACGGTCAGATTCGCCGCGCTCGATGCTCCGATCCTGACGAAGCCGCAGCAGGGCTCATGGCTGTCCGGAGATACTCCACCCATATTCAAGTGGCAACGACATCCCGATGCCATGAGTTACCTTTTCGGAATGATACAGGTCGATGAACGGGGTGCGTTCACCGGCGACCCCATCACCGGGGATCTGCCATTTTTCGTCAATGAACTGGCGGTCTCGCCCACAGTGTGGGACACAGTGGCCGATGGCAACTGGCTCTGGACCGTGGTGGCTGTTTTCCCGGACAGTTCCTTCTCGCCTTACATGCTCTCCTTCTTCACCAAGGACTGACCAGAACCGGACACCACACCGGCACATCGAATCGAGGACCCGTGATACATACGCGGACGCGACAACAGTATTCCATTCAAATCCTGAGCACCGCCTTCTTCATCATCCTTGCAGTCGGCCCGAGTTGTTCCCGCGCGGATTCACTGCCACCGCTGATTCTCACCACCGAGCCGGCCGCGGACGAGGATTCGGTACTCAGAGATGTGGTCATCAGGATCCGTATCGCCGATGATCCCGCCTCAGCCCCGGACCTTTCCGGGTTAGATCCCGACAGCCTCACCGTCCTGTTGGATGGCATTCCCGCCACCACCGACCTGACGCCCGAGCCTCCCTTTGCCTGGCTGGTGACGGTCATCCCGGAGGAGCCTTTCACTTCCCACCACATGGTGAGTGTACTCATCCAGGCATGCGACCTGGCGGACAACTGCATGCCGCCGTTTCAATACACCTTCACCACCGGCGCGTTCTTCGGTGACCACACGCCGCCCCAAACCGCCAACGAGTCGCCTTTGGATGGCGCCACCACGGTCGATCCAATGGCGGTGGTTGAAATAACGTTGAACGACCGCGGCGCAGCCAGCGGCGATGAAGAAATCAGCGGCATAGATCCTGATTCAGTAGCCATGTATCTCCAGGACGAACAGGTGGACATCAGTTTGACGCAACTGTTCATATTCGGCTGGAAGGTCCGTCACATCCCGGCAGAACCGTTCACGGAGGGTGCGGATATCGTCGCCATGGTGGAAGCGACTGATCGGAATGGCAACATCATGGTGCCATTCACCTGGCGCTTCACCATCGCCACGCCGTCACACGACGATGCGCCGCCGGTTTTCTCGAACCTGTTCCCTCTTCCCAACCTCGAAGGAGTGCCGGAAGACACCACGATCAGCTTCACAGTCACCGATGCCATGTCGGGGATCGAACCATCCTCCCTCGGTCTCACCATCAACGGTGAGTCCGCCACCGGAGTTCTCGATATCCAGCCGACGCAAGATGGCTATCACGTTGAGTTACGTCCTGAGGCACCGTTTCAGCCGGGCATCGATGTGGTCGTCCAGGCCGCAGCCGCGGATTTGGCGGATAACTCCAGCCTCGCCACCTGGCGGTTCAAGGTTCGACTCGATGCCGATACTCCCTACACCATCTATCCTTATGACGACTCCTGGCTCCATCCAGCGAACGAGAGTTCGCAGCTCAATCTGTGGTGGCTCGGCGGCCACGGCGGAGACCATTTCATCATCAGGATACGCCTGGCGAACGATCCGGAACCCTACGACCTCCTTGTGGGACCAGATGCTTACCTAGTAGATGACAGCATCAACAAGTTGTGTTTTCCTCTCACCATGGACGATTGGCGGGCGGCACACGAGGTGGGACCAATCGAATGGATGACGGCGGTGGCGGATGACTCCGGCGCGCTCCGAAGTGATTTTTCCCCGGCGCACTCCTTCAACTTCTCCCATCCCACCGCGGTGCTGCTGATCGCGCCGGCTGATTATGCGGTGCTGGTTGACTCTTCACGGCCGGTCTTCTCATGGGATCCAACCGCCGGCGGTTCGCAGGAATACCCTGAGAATGTCTCCTTCGTCATCGGTTTCGTCAGGGTGAGTATGACCGGTGCCGTCACGGACGATGTGGTGACCTGCATTCTGCCCAACGAGGTCACCTCGCATCAGCTCTCACTCCAGCAATGGAACCAGTTACAGTATGGGTACTGGCTCTGGACCGCGGTCACCATGGATCGGTCGCTGCACTATGGAGAGCTGATGATCAACCACTTCATAAAGGTACCGGACGGTCCCTGAGCAGGCCATCAGAATCCATTTCCCGTGATTCACTGGCCGCAGACGATGGCGATCAGGGCGATCAGCAGCAGCGCCCAGGTGATAACGGCGATGACCGTGGACCGCCTGGCGCGACTGGTCTCCCACCAGTTGAGGGGACGGACGCCATAACCGAGAAAGGTGAGCACTCCTGCAAGGTTGATGCAGATCACGTTGGCGAGGAACACCAGGAAAGCCCCCATGGCCGGTTCACCATGACCGGAACCCAGGAGCAGACCGCTGGTGACGAGGGGCGGCAGCAAGGCCACCGCAACCATGACCCCAACCAGTGCGGTGGATGCGCCGGTGGTTATGGACAGCACGCCGGCGCCACCAGCAGCGAGCGCCAGGACGATGTCGGGAAGGTCAATCCTGGTCCGCCGCGCCACCTCGAGAGCGCTGGGATCGACGGAGGTGAACAGACCCCAACCGCAGGAGACGGCATAGGCCACCATCATTCCCGCCACAGCCGTGACGGCGGCGCGCTTGATCATCTTCAGATCGCCCAGGGTAGCGCCGAATGCCAACGCCACCTGGGGACCAAGAAGGGGAGCGATGACCATGGCGCCGATGATGACCGCCACGTTGTCACGGAGGATGCCCAGACCGGCCACCACCGAGGACAGGAGAATCATGAGGATATGAAAGGTGGTCAAACGAGACGGATCCGTGATATCCGCATAGAGTTCCTCCCGGCTGATTCGCGACAGCAGGCGATTATTGCCGCTCGAACCCGGCTGCCGGACCGGGGCCCCCTCCTCCACCTGGTCCCGTGGCACGACCGCTTCCACCGGGAGCAGGATGATCTTGAACTGCTCCTGAAACGCAAACTTTTTCGACAGAGAATCGATCAGCTCCTCGCTGCCCTCAGCCGGAACAAGCGCCTCAACCATGCAATGACCGTCGTTCAGATCATGGATCCAGTACGCCGCGACCTGGTCTCCCATGATTTCCAGTGCCCTGGTCTTGCTGTCATATGGCAGCAGTATCTTGATCAGTCTGAGAGCCATGCTTCCACTCCATGAAAATCAGCGATGTGCATCGTCCCGCATCCATTGTCGAAACGCCATGTATCATCATCCCCCTTGCTTGCCGGTCATTTCCTCGATATCGAACCGCAGCACCTGCACTTCACGATAAGGACCGCCACCCGGGAGGAATCGGCGGCGCATGGCATCGGGATCCTTCTCGAGGTGTTCGAACAATATGTTCAAGCCATACACCACCTCAGCATCGTCTTGGACCCGCCGGACCGTCCCGAACAAGACCAGCGACCGATAGGCGTGACTGCACTGCCCGTGCCGGTATCCAATGTCCTCGATGACGGTGGCGCAGGCACGTGGATTCCCTTCCAGAAAGGAGAGCTTCACACCCGCGGGCGCACAGTGCATGTACACCGCATGCCTGCACGCATCATACCCATAATTCATGGTGACCACATAGGGTTCATCGCCATGCGCCAACCCTATGGTCATGTAACGGCCATTGTCCAGCATTTCCCGCAACCGTCCCTGATCGGTGATTTCTGATTCCCACTTCCGCAGATGGTACGGTGTCACGATCCAATCCTCATCATATTGTCAGCCTCATTCCCACGACAGCATAATGAACAAGAGCAAACGTATAGACCTTGTCATTATCAGCGCCCCCTTCCAGCAGGCGATAGCCGGCGAAAAGCTCACTGCTCCGGCAGATGGTACCCCACGCCGCCACCAACACATCCTCGGCACGCCCCTGCGGCGCCGCCAACGCATCGCCATCGACCAGCACACCCCATCGTTCACTCACCTTCCATTGAAGACGAAACCTGAATAGTGGCACCACTCCGATGTTGTCATAGGAGGCATGGTGACCGTCGCCACGCAACTCGATCTCCGCCGCCCTGATCTTACCGGTCAAACCGATGCCGAGCCGCAGCCGCTTCCCGCGTATCACATCGTAACGATAGCTGAGCCGATAAGAATCGAACCGGTAGGTGCCGGAGAGTTCGACACCCGCCGGGAACACCTCGTCATCGAAGCGCACATCCCTGTCGAGAGAGCCTTCCACCTTGATACGCAGTGGCGCAACCAGCAGCTCGACAGCGTGGCGGTCCTTCCAACTGCGGGTCAGGCGCAGCCGCGCCGCCGGAGTCGCCGCCGCGGACAATTCCTCGCTCAATGAGAACCGGTCACCCTGCCCGGCGGGAATCCGCACCTCATTGTACCCGCTGAACGCAACCCCAAATTCGCCATCCACGCACCACTCCGCCATGGCCACCGTGCCCGACACGAAAACCATGAGCAGACCGATCATCGCTTGCGACTTCATCATTCCTCCCTCTCGCGCCGATGCCGTACATCCATTCGCAATAGGCCGGCACGCCAGGGAAAGTGTACGATCTCACACCACCACTGTCCATATGACGCTCCCTCTCGACCCATGTCGATCCGGTTCGGCGATGATCTGGCATGACGCAAGGCATGGTGATCATTGACCACGATCGGTCGCGTCGCTATATATTTCCTGGAGGTCCCCAATGAAGCTCTACAGGCTGGATCAACGACAGGTACTGAAAATAACCCTGGAACAGGCCTGGGCATTTTTCTCCAATCCCAGGAAACTCCCGGAGATCACTCCCGACTGGTTATCGTTCAACCTGCTGAACGATCCACCCGAAACAATGCACCCGGGCATGATCATCCACTATACGGTCACTCCGCTGCTGGGCCTACCCCTGCAATGGGTGAGCGAGATCACCCACGTGCGGGAGCCGGAGTTCTTCGTGGATGAACAGCGATTCGGACCATACCGTTTCTGGCACCACCAGCACCACTTCAAACCAGTGGCGGAGGGAACCCTGGTCCTTGACATAGTAAACTACCGGCTGCCACTCGGTCCCGCCGGCTCCTTGGTCCATGCCGCGGTCGTGCGGCGGCGGCTGGAACGGATCTTCGATTATCGCCGTCAACGGCTCGATGAAGTGCACAACATCCCGGCGGTGGACAACCATTGAACCCGGCGGCGGCATCAGCTTCTCAAAAAGTGCTCCCTGTCCTTGCGGGCGGGTGGATCGGGACACTCGGCCGGATAGCCGACAGGAGTGATGGTGGCGATGTAGTGCTCCATTGGGATGTCCAGGCGTTCCTTCACATCATCCCGGTCCATGGCGGCGATCCAGCACGTGCCTAATCCCAGACCGTGAGCGGCCAGCATGAAGTGGTAAGCGGCGATATCGGCGTCCTGCCGGGGCCGTTTCGTAACCGCGGTATCACAGCAGACAGCCACGGCCAGATGCGCCGCACCCAGCGGGGCGCTGGCAGCACCCCTGGTGCCGGCCAACCACGCCAGGACCGCCGGGTCGGAGACCAGCTTGAAATAATACGATTGACAATTACGCGAGGTGGGTGCAAAGCGACACATCTCGAACAGATTCTCCAGAATCTCACGCGCGATCACTTCATCAGTGAAGGCGCGGATGCTGCGCCGGTCGCACAAGGACTCCTCCACGGTCCGACACCCCGTCACCACATCCTCGAAATATTGGAACTCCAGCTTACGCCGCTCAGGGCCGCGCGCGAAAAAGTGATAGATACGGTAGCGCTCGTTGTGCGCGGGCGGACCTATCGCGATATCCCGGAGCCGCTCGTACATCGCATCCACATCATCCTTACGGGGGAAAAAGAAAGTGACCAGGCCCTGGTCATCAACCGGTTCGCCCTCACAATAGCCGAACAGGAAATTGCCATGTTTGAAAATCATACAGTTCCCTTGATCCAACCACAGTTCACACCCGATCCGGTCGAGGTAGAATGTTTTCAATTCCGCCAATCGTTGTGTCAGAAAAAACACCATTCCGCTCATTCGTGGCTCCTTTCGCTGTGATGATGTATATATACCATCACCAACCGTGAGAATCGACCACCCCTCCATCACCACCGCCGGTCTTCATCGCTTCCATCCGGGCCGTATCCATCCGGCTTGCCGCGGCGCCGTCCCGTCCCCAAACTTCCTCGCAGGCTTTTGCAGGTCATGAGATAGCATGAAACGCGGGAGCTTTTCTTGTATCACAGTGGTAAAGGAACTGACGCGGAAGGAGTGGCCTGTATACCCGGAACTCGTGCCTCGGGTTCCTCTGGTGATCCCGCTGTACGCAGACGGAGGATGGGACGTTTCCTCGAGATGACGCGGCACGTCCGCTGTGTTAGGGTGACGAAGAACCAGCGGCTGATAGCCGCACCGCAGGTCGATCAATCCCACCGATGGCGCCGCGGCTGCCATGGAGTTGCGTATGCTGCAAACATTCTTTGCTCCTACCCCGCGCTACACCGAGGACCTCCTTGTCGAGGAACTGGCCAGGCTGGGGGTGGTCCAGGTCAAAGAGCGGCCCGGCGGAGTCCGCTTCGAAGGCAGTCTCGAGACCGCGTACCGGGTGTGTCTCTGGTCTCGGCTTGCCGCGCGGGTATTGCTGCCCATAGCGGAATTCGATGCGGCGGGCAGGGACGAGTTGTATGCGGGAGCCAAGGCGGTGGACTGGACCGCGCACATGGCGGTGGATCATACGTTCGCCGTGGATGCTACCGTCCGGGCATCGGCGATGGAGCATTCGCGGTATGCGGCGCTCCTGGTCAAGGATGCCGTGGCGGATCACTTCCGGGAGCGCTTTGGCAGGCGCCCATCGGTCGATGTCCAGCGCCCGATGATACGATTGAATCTGTATCTGGGCAATGACCATGCGGTGCTCAGTATTGACCTGTCCGGTACCGGTCTGCACGAACGTGGGTACCGTCAGCCGGGAACCAT
>JAFGDC010000338.1 GCA_016932295.1 candidate division CSSED10-310 bacterium | reverse complement strand
GCCTGATTCAATGCCGGTCCCTGCCTCATTCGATCCTGCCGTTCATCGTGACGGTTCCCGGTTGCGGGCCAGCTCATTCCAGCTTCGATCCGGCCGGATCCGTTGTGTTGCCGATATGCACCATGGATCATGTTACATTTCTTAAATGGTAGTTGGTATCCGCACTTCCTTTGGTGCGTCCATTTTTCCATTGCACGTCTCTGGTGCCGGCCGGCAGGGTAAATCTCACTGGAAAAATAGCTTGCTTTTCCAGTGAGGATGGGTATACTCCGTCATTCCAGCGGTAAAGATTCGGTCTTACCGCTGGGGCTGCGCGCCGTAACTGGTCTGCGCAGCCGAAATCAAGATGAGGAGGTACCCCCAAGAATGATGGATGCAATGATGAACGACCGCGAAGGCAAAATCCAGAAGCCTTCCACAAGGTCCACAACCGAGTCCGAAGAGACCAAGACCGACGCCGAACAGGCGTTGTCGGAAATCGATCTGGACGAGATCGATGACACCAACATCGAACAACTGGATGCCATGAGTCCCAACCTCATGGAGCAGTTGTACTCGCAGACGTTTCAGAACGTGAGCGAGGGACAGATCGTCAAGGGACGCGTGCTGCAGATCAATGACAGCGAGGTGCTGGTTGATGTCGGGTATAAGTCCGAAGGCGTGATCCCCATCGAGGAATTCCGTGCCCAGTTGCAGGATGGCAGCCTGAAGGTCGGCGGCGAGATCGAGGTCTACCTGGAAAAGACCGAGGATCCCAGCGGCATGGCCACTCTGTCCAAGGAAAAGGCTGACAAGATAAAGATTTGGGACGAGATCAACCGCGTGTACGAGAACGGGGAGCACATCGAGGGCCGGGTCATCAGCAAGATCAAGGGTGGATTGACCGTGGATATCGGTGTTCGCGCCTTCCTGCCCGGCTCGCAGATCGATCTGAGACCGGTCCGCGACCCGGAGCGGCTCATCGGCAAGACGCTGACCATGAAGGTGATCAAGCTCAACAAGCGGCGCGGTAACATCGTGCTGTCCCGGCGGGTGATCCTCGAGGACGAACGGCAGAAACTCAAAGAGAAGACCTTGACGGCGTTGAAGGAAGGGGTCCTCATCGAAGGTACCGTCAAGAATATCACGGAATATGGCGCGTTCATCGACCTGGGTGGTATCGACGGCCTGTTGCACATTACCGACATGTCCTGGGGCCGGGTAAACCATCCCAGCGAATTGTTCCAGATCGGTGATCAGACCGAGGTGATGGTCCTGAAGTTCGATGCGAAGTCGGAGCGGGTTTCCCTGGGTCTCAAACAGAAGAGCAAGGATCCCTGGGAGAGCGCCGACGAGAAATATCCCATCAATAACCGCGTGCGTGGCAAGGTGATCAGCCTGACAGATTATGGCGCCTTCGTGGAGCTGGAAGAGGGTATCGAGGGGCTGGTGCACGTGTCCGAGATGTCCTGGACAAGGCGGGTACGCCATCCTTCCAAACTGGTGTCCATCGGCGATGAGATTGAGGCGGTGGTGCTGGATCTGGACAAGGAGAACAAACGGATTTCGCTGGGCATGAAGCAGGCGGAACCGAATCCCTGGACTCTCGTGGAGGAGAAATATCCGGTTGGGTGCAAGGTGGCGGGCCGGGTGCGTAACCTGACCAATTTCGGCGCTTTCGTGGAGCTGGAAGAGGGCATTGACGGCCTCATTCACATCTCGGACATGTCCTGGACCAGGCGTGTCAATCACCCCAGCGAGATGCTCAAGAAGGGCGAGATGGTTGTGGCGGTGGTCACGGATATCGATGTGGAAAGCGAACGATTGTCCCTCAGCCTGAAGCATGCCGCTCCCAATCCGTGGGACGAAGCCTCCGAGAATTACCGGATCGGCACAGTGGTCACCGGCAAGGTGGTCCGCCTGACGGACTTTGGTGTCTTTGTCGAATTGGAAGGCGGAATCGAGGGCCTGGTTCATATCTCCGAGCTGGCCCGGCGCCGCGTCAACCACCCCGAAGAGGTATGTGCGGTGGGCGACGATCTGACCATGCGGGTCATCAAGATCGAACCTGAGGAACGGCGCATCGGATTGAGTATCAAGGCGTTGAAATCAGACGACGAAACCCAGGTCAACAATCGCTACATGGAAGACACCGAGCGATTGATGCCGCGCTCGACCATGGGTGACGCGTTCAAAGAAAACAAAGCGCTGTGGCAGAACCTCAATACCGCCGCGCAGCTCACCGAGAAGAAGAAACGGGCGGAGGCGTTCGTTCCTGACGAGGACGATGAGGACGATGAGGACGACTACGAATCTTCGGATTGGGAAGATGATGAGTCCGATGCCGGAGATGACGACGACAATGACGACTGGGATGACGACGACGACGAGTTCGAGGAGTAATCGCCTCAGGCGCGTTACCCGGAAATAAAACGAATACGCCACGAGCAGTTCCGATGGATCTGATCGTGGCGTTTTTCTTTCCATGTTGACCGTTGCGCGATCAGAGCGGGACGTGTAGTTTCGGTAAAGATGTCCGCACCGGCACAGGCGGCGGCGGAACCCCGGCGTCCGTGAATGGTTAAACAAGCATGTGAAAGGAGCGTCAGCGTGCAACATATGTGGGCTCCATGGCGGATCGACTATATCCTGGCGGACAAGGAGCGCGGCTGTGTCCTGTGTGACAAGCTCGAAGAGGGCAGGGACCGGGACAACCTGGTGCTGTTCCGCGCCGATCGCTGCTTTGTGATCATGAACCTCTATCCTTACAACAACGGACACCTGCTGGTCAGTCCCAGGCGTCACGTGGCGCGCTTGACGGCCCTGGAGCCGGAGGAGGTGATGGAACTGGGGCTCGTACTCGGGGAGTGTGAGCGGATCCTGCAAGACGTGATGGCTCCTGAAGGATTCAACATCGGCATGAACATAGGCAGGATCGCCGGCGCCGGTGTCGAGCATCATCTCCATTTCCACATTGTGCCGCGCTGGGGCGGTGACACCAATTTCATGACGGCGCTCGGCGATACCAGGGTGATCCCCCAGGCGCTGACAGACACCTATGATTCACTGTTTCCACATTTCAAAGCGCTGGTATTGTGAGGAAACTGTTCATCACCGTCACCGCCGTGCTCTTCATCCTCACCATACTCGGTGTGAGCGCTCTGTTGATCGGCCGCTCCATCCTGGACAAGAGAATCTCTTCCGTCGCGGAGGACGAGGCCATCAAGCAAATGGCCGATTTCCTGGAAACATCCCTGGACATGGCGGACCTTTCCATCAAGCCATTCGACCGGATCATCCACAGCGGCGGGAACCTGGAGTGGGAAATCCACGCCCAGGAGGCGAGGACCTTCCAGGAGGAAGGCCAGGTCGTGCTGCAGAAGATCAGCCAGGTGCGATTCTACGATGACAGCGGGGCGGTGTATACCATCAAGGCTGATAAGGGGGTCTGGAACCAGGATGATGGAGTCATCAGGGTGGAGGGCGACATCACCGCCGAATACCGCGACGGTCCGGAAGGTGAAGACGGCGTCCTGGTGCTCAATGCCGAGACGCTGAATTATGATCGGAAGTCTCAACGCCTCACCACTGACCGGGGTATCCGGCTGCAGTGGCGGCGGATTACCCTGACCGGCAGAAAACTGATGGCGAACCTGCCGAACCGGCACATACAGTTGGATGCCGACGTTCAGACGGTCATCGAGGAGTTTCCGGGTGAAACCGGCCGTGGTGGACAATTGGCAAGTCCGCTGGTGATCCGATCGCCGGCGTTAGTGTATGAGCATGACAAGCAGATGCTGCGGTATGTGCGGGGTGTTACCGGGGAGTACGGACCCTACGTGCTTCATAGCAACGAATTGAGCGTGATGTACGGGAAAGAGCTACACTACATTCATGCCGAGGGTGCCGTGCGACTCGAAGTGAACGGCGCGGCCATGGAGGCGGCAAGTGCGGCGGGCGTGGCTGCGGTTCCCGGGGGGGTTCGGGATGTCCGGGTGGCGGCTGACAACCTGGTGTTCGATTACCAGACCAATGTCATGCTGCTTAGTCCGAATGTGGTGCTTACCAGGACGGAGGAAGAGCTGCGCTGCGCCAAGTTGGAGCTGTACTTCGCGGGTGAGGGGAACGAATTGACGGGAGCCATTGCCAGTGGTGATGTGCGGGGGCGTTCCCTGGATACGGGGATCACCTGCGAGAGGGCGCTTCTTGACAGTGAGAGCGGTTCGATCCTGTTATCCGGCGCTCCGCGTCTCAGCAGGCCCGATGGCGAAGTGACGGCGCCGTTGATAAGGATTTACCCGGAACGGAGGTATTACAAGCTCACCGATGGTGTGTCGGGAGCGTTTCTGCCGAAGGGTGATGCGACTGCCGGTGGCGGGTATTTCCACCTGTCTGGTGGCGCGCCCGTGAAGATGGAGTGTCGCGAAGTTGAGATCGACGAATTGACGGGTCGGTCAGAATTGCGGGGTGGCGTGGTGCTGAAGCAGGCCGATCAGCGGATCTACAGTGACAAGGTGGTGATCGTGGGTGATGAGGTGGACATGTTCAGGGAAGTGGTGTTTCCTGGCAGCCTGCGTATCACTCGTGGCGAAATGGTGCTGGTGGGTGACCGCGGCGACTATTATGTCCGTGAGAACCGCCTGCTTGTGGAAGATGCATGCAAGCTCTGGCAGGGTGATGATTACATCCGGTCGGATCGGATGAGTTTCCTGGGTAATGAGGATGTGATGCTTGCGTCGGGTAAGGTGGAGACATTCCTGGCCGGCGGCGCGCCGCAGCCGGCTAATGATGGGGAAGATGCCGCGGCGGATGAATTGCCGCTGGGCATTGCCAGGAGCCGTGATGTGACGGTGTGGGCCGACCAGCTCAGGTTCGAACGGCAGGCCGATCTGGCAACCTTCACCGGCAATGTTCGTGCGCAGCAGGAAGAGGTCTCGTTCAACTCGGAGCGCCTGGTCATCTACCTGGATGCAGAGGCGGGTGGCGCCAAGCGGCTGGTGGCATCCGGAAAGGTCCGGCTGAGTTCAGGGGAAATCAGCGCCCAGTGTGACGAGTTGCGGTATCTGGCTGGAGAGAACATGCTCCTGCTGGTGGGTGAGCCGCCCGATTACTGCAAGGTGTTTAAAAAGGATCGGGGTACCCAGGGTAAACGGATCAAGATCCTCCTCGATGAAAAGAGATACGTGGTCGAGGGTGGTGAATCAGTGCTGGTACCCAACAAGGACAACCGGGAAGGGATGGCCGATGGCATCTGAGTGGAGCGACGATCGTATTGATGACGGGATGGAAGCGTTTTTCCCGGTCGAGCGGGAGACTGGCGCCAGGGACCGTCGCGCCCGGATCGAGGTGGTGGACCTGGTCAAGGCCTATCACCGCAAGCGCGTGGTGGACAGGGTGAGCCTTGAAGTGGGCAGCGGCGAGGTGGTGGGCCTGTTGGGTCCCAACGGTGCGGGTAAAACCACCACTTTCTACATGGTAATCGGGCTGACCCAGCCGGATTCAGGTGACGTCCTGCTCAATGGTGAGCCCATTACTGCCTTGCCCATGTACCAGCGCGCGAGGAAGGGAATCAGCTATCTCACCCAGGAGCCGTCCATCTTCCGCCGGCTCACGGTGCAGGACAATATCATGGCCATCCTCGAGACCCTGCCGCTCACCGTTCATGAACGTCAGCTCAGACTCCAGGAACTGCTGGAAGAGCTGGGCACCAGCCATCTTGCCAAGCAGCGCGCCTATTCACTGTCAGGCGGGGAGCGGCGCCGGGTGGAAATTACTCGCTGCCTGGTGTCGTCCCCTGATTTCATCCTCCTCGATGAACCGTTCGCCGGCATCGATCCGCTCGCCGTGCTGGATATACAGACAATCGTGTCACAGTTGAGGGGCAAGGGCATCGGAATCTTGATCACCGATCACAATGTGCGGGAGACACTCGAAATCACCGACCGCGCGTATATCATCAACGAAGGCACCATTCTCGAGTCCGGACCACCGGCGGTCATTGCCCGTAGTGAGAAGGTGAAGCGATTCTATCTTGGTGAAAAATTCCAGTTGTGATCAGTGAAGAATGATTGGGTGGAAATCGTCCATAGATGACTATGCGGGTTGTCGTTCTCCCCTTTCAAGCGCCCCTCCCAATCCTTATCCAGCCAGCCGCCGAACCGTCTGGATCATACTTTGCCCTTTGACAGAATTCACTTTTTTACGCTACACTTACCGCAGAATGGGAACCAGTGTGAGGATACTTGATGGCGCTTGAAACCCGGCTTCAAATGAAGCTTACCCAGAAATTGGTCATGAACCAGAGCCTGCAGCTTGCCATCAAACTGCTCCAGATGAACAAGATGGAACTGGAAACGGCCATCAACCAGGAGTTGTTGGAGAACCCGGTGCTGGAGATCGTGGAGAGCGATGAGCAACTGGAGGGAACCACGGACCTTTCCAGCCGGAGCAGTGACTTCACTCCGGGCGCATCGGATGAGAACGAGCGGCCGCAGACCGCCGAAGAGCGCCGCATCGATGAAATCGACTGGAAGGCGTTGCTGGAAGACAGCGGCAGTCCGGGGATCGGGTTCAGCACGCGCGAGGACAGGGAATTCGTGTCGTCGGAGAATTTCCTCCCCACCCAGGGACCGACGCTGTATGAACACCTGCTCTGGCAATTGAGCCTCACCAAGCTGGACGAGGAAATCCGGCGAGTGGCGGTGGAGATCATCGGAACGGTCAATGATGATGGCTACCTGACCACGACCCTGCCGGAAATCGCCGTTCGAACGGGCTCGCAGTTGGAGTTGGTGGAACAAGCATTACGGGTCGTGCAGGATCTCGATCCGGTGGGCGTGGCTTCGAGAGATCCCCGGGAGTGTTTGCTGCTGCAGGTGCGCGGCACTCATTACGAAGGTACGATAGTGGAACGGATTATCGCCGATTACCTGCCGCACCTTGAGCGCAACGCCTATCCGGAAATTGCACGGCTGCTGGGAACCACGGTGGAGCAGGTGAAGAGCGCCGTGGAGGAAATCCAGCGGCTTGAACCGAAGCCGGGCCGCCAATACCAGCCCAACAAGGAAACCCAGTACATCACTCCGGATGTCTATATCGTCAAGGTCGATGGGAAATATCGTATTATTCTTAACGACGACGGCATCCCGCGACTGCGGATATCCCAACTCTACAAGCACATTCTCAATGACGATCAGGGCGTCGAGAGCAAGACCCGGAAGTACGTGGAGAAAAAGTGCCGGAACGCCGTCTGGTTGATTCGCAGTATCGAGCAGCGGCAGCGAACCATTTACAGGGTGAGCGAGAGTCTGCTTCATTTCCAGCGGGATTTTTTCGATAAGGGAATAGCATATCTCAAGCCATTGGTTCTAAAAGATGTCGCCGATGAAATCGGGATGTCCGAATCGACCGTGAGTCGAGTTTCAACCAACAAATACATGCACACCCCACAAGGGCTCTATGAGATCAAGTTTTTTTTTCACAGCGGCCTCGATACTGCGGCGGGTGGAGCTATCTCGTCGCTTCGGGTGAAGGATATGATCAAGAGTCTCATTCTCAACGAGGACCAGAAGAAGCCGTTGAGCGACAGCACAATCAGCAAAGAGCTGAATCGTGTGGGGATCAGGATCAAGAGGAGAACGGTAGCGAAGTATAGAGATGAACTCAGTATTCCTGCCGCGAGTCGCAGAAAAGTCTACTAAGGTGAAGGGTGTGACCGCCTCAAACCCATCGTTTCAAGGAGTTTTTCAATGCAAGTAACCATAACCGCCCGCCATATGCAAATGACCGATGCGCTGCGAGAATATGCGGAGCAGAAGGTCAGACGAATCACGAAGTATCTTGACAGCATCATCGATGCGAAAGTCATCCTCAGCGTAGAAAAGTACAGGCATATCGCGGAGGTTACCATTCGGGCGAATGGTATCAAGATCAATGGAGAAGAGCAGACTGAAGATATGTATTCATCCATCGACAAGGTGATGGATAAGATAGAGCGGCAGTTGCGCAAGCATAAAGGACGGGTCGGCAGCAGGCAGCGCGGCGAACGAAAGCGGACGGCCGGGGAAGAGTTCGAAGCACCGGATTTATTCATGGAGGACGGCGGGATGCCTGACGAAACGGCACCACCGGCTGACGAGGTCGCGATCCGCATCTTCAAGGAAGAAGATTTCTCACTGAAACCAATGTCCAGTGAAGAAGCCGCCATGCAGATGGATCTGAGCGGTGATCACTTCTTGCTGTTCAGGAATTCGAGCAACGAGAGCATCAACCTGATCTTTCGCAGAACCGACGGTAATTTCGGTCTCATCGAACCCTGACTCTCCACATGCGACTGCTTCATTTCCTGAAGAAATCAGCGATTTCGATACGACTGACCGCGACCGCCAAGGACGAGGCCATCCGGGAAATGGTAGGTCTGCTCGCTGATCAGTTGGGTGGCGCTTCGGTGCAGGATGCGGTTGGGGCCGTCCTGGAACGGGAACGACTGGGTTCCACCGCCGTGGGTCATGGTGTCGCCATCCCGCATGGCAAGGTTCAAGGGGTTCAGCACATGCTGTCGGCTTTCGCCATCGCCCCCCATGGCATCGACTTCGATTCAGCCAACGGGGAATCGGTGAACTTCATCTACCTGCTGCTCTCTCCTCAAACCTGTATCGGTCTGCATCTGCAGGCCCTGGCCAAGGTCTCCCGCCTGTTCAGGAGTGACGCCTTCGTCAGCAGGCTGAATGCCGCGAACTCGGTGGATGAAGTATACAAGATTCTGGAAGAGGTTGATTCTCCACCGGTTCACATCGCCTAGCTGATCTGCCGGATCTCCCTGCGATGGGCACAATCCGCGAGAGGGGTGGTTTTATGCCGGAACAACACAGCGTTCACGGCGTCATGTTGGATGTCTTCGGGATGGGTGTGCTCATCCTTGGCGAGAGCGGCATAGGAAAAAGCGAGATCGCCCTCGACCTGCTTTCCCGTGGCCACCGTTTCGTTTCAGATGACCGGGTGTATCTCCAGGTCAAGGACGCCGCCTTGATCGCATCCGGATCCCGCACTACGCAGCACATGGAGGTCCGCGGCCTGGGCATCCTTGATGTACGGGCGTTGTTCGGAGTGACCGCCGTGCGCCAGTCGAAGCGGGTGCAGTTGGTGGTCAGACTGATGCCATGGGACGCCGCCGGCGAGGTGGACCGGACCGGACTGGCGGAACAGCATTGGGAGCATGAGGGGATTTCGTTACCCATGGTGCTGATCCCGGTGCACTATGGCAGGAATATCGGGACGATCATCGAGGTGGCCGCCCGCAACCAGTTGCTGAAATTGGGAGGATATCATGCCGCACGGGTATTCAACGATGCGCTCATCGCCGCGATGGCGAAGCGCGCCGGGGAATCGCCCGGAGAAGAAAACGGCGGGATGAGCCATGGTGAGGGCTGAAGCAGTCGTGCGCAATCCAACCGGATTGCACATGCGGCCGGCCATGGTCATCGTCAAAACCGCCGGCCGTTATCGCTCTCATATCGAAGTGTGCTTTGACGATGCGGTCGTCAATGCCAAGAGCCTGATGGGGCTTCTCACCCTCGGCGCGGGCAAGGGAACCCGGTTGACCGTGGCAGCGGATGGCGCTGACGAGCGGGAGGCATTGGCGGCGATGCTCGATGCCATATCCTGGATGGAAGAGGATGAGCAGGAAATGGAACAGACTGATGGATAATCCGAAGACGGAATCGGGCGAAGTGCGGATCAGGGGCATGGGGGCCTCGCCGGGCGTGGTCATGGGCCGCGCGGTGCTGCTGGCCAATCCATGCGCCTCCATCGAACTACGGCTCATCGACGGAAGCGAGGTGGAGACTGAGCAGCAACGCTTCGAGCGTGCGCTCGATGCTACCTTCAGCCAGCTCCGGGACATGCGTGAGGAAATGGCCGTCAATGGCCGGCCTGAACACCTGTTCATCCTCGAATCGCAGCTTGAAATACTGCGCGACCGGATGTTCGTTGAAGGGGTCAAGACCAAGATCGAGAACGATCTGATCAACGCCGAGGGCGCCATCGATCTCACCATGGCTGAGATACGAAAAATTTTCTTTTCCCTGAAGGATCGGTACATCAAGCAGCGGGTGCAGGATGTCGAGGATGTGGTGGGCCGACTGGTGCGCACCATGCTCGGCTGCCGCCAGGGGCTGCCGCTGCTGGACATGAAAGACCGTGTTCTGGTGAGTCTTGACCTGACGCCGTCCGAGACAACCCGTTTGCAGGATGCCGGTGTGCTGGCGCTGGTCACCGAGCATGGCAGCCTGACCTCGCATACCGCCATCCTGGCCAGGGATTATGAGATCCCCGCGGTGGTTGGCGCACAGGGGATAATGGCGGCGGTAGATCCCGATGACATGCTCGTGGTTGACGGTACCAGCGGTAGTATCGTACTCCGTCCGTCCGAGGCGACCATCGGGCATTACACGGCCACGCGGCGCGAGTATCGAAGACGATACCAGGAGTTGGAAAGGCTGCGGGAACTGCCCGCGGTGACCATCGACGGCACGATGGTGAATCTGGACGCCAACATCGACTTTCCCATGGAGATCGCATCGCTGCGTGATCACGGGTGCGCCAGTGTCGGTTTGTTCAGAACGGAATTCCTCTTCATGGATGACCACCTGCCGGACGAGGACAGGCAATACGAAATCTATCGTACGATGGCTGCGGCGATCGCTCCCGGTGCGTTCACCGTGCGCACATTCGATCTGGGCGGCGACAAATTGTGCAGACATGTGGGGCTCCGGTCGGAAGCCAATCCGGTCATGGGTTTGCGTGCCATCCGCCTGGGTCTGAGACAGGAGCACATCCTGGCAGCCCAACTACGCGCCATCCTGCGGGCGGGAGCGCATGGCCGGCTGCGCATCCTGCTCCCCATGGTGACCTCGCCGGATGAAGTGGAGCGGGTACGGGTGATGATCCGGCAGGAATCAGCGGCGCTGCGCCGGGAGGGGAAAGAGACGCCTGAACAGGTCCCTCTCGGCGTGATGATCGAAACACCAGCCGCCGCACTCGGCTGCGACTCATTGCCGGCGGATTTCTTCAGCATCGGCACCAACGATCTCATTCAATTCACGCTGGCCATCGACCGCGGCAACGATGCCGTGGCGTACCTGTATGATCCATTGCACCGCGCTGTACTGCGTCTGTTGCAAGAGGTGGTGGCTTCTGCGGAGAACATGGGGGTGCCGCTCTCCATGTGCGGCGAGATGGCCGGTTACCCGCTTTATACGCCACTGCTCCTGGGCATGGGATTTCGCAGCCTGAGCATGGGAATCACCGCCCTGCCCCTCGTCAAGCAGGTTATCCGCGCCATTACCATGGACCAGGCTCGGGCGGTCGCCGCCAAGGTGCTGGCCTGTCCCGATCCGTGCAAGTGCCGGCGTTACCTGGAAGAAGTAGTGATCAAGCTGGGGTGCGGCGGCGCGCAGGATTGAGTCGGTCAGGGATTCCATGTACACGGCGTGACCACGTTCCCGATAGCTGCCCGGTTCAATGTCGTGCAACCGCCTGGCAAGGAGCGGCTGCTCATGAATGGACCTGCCATTCGGAGAAGAATGACATGGATGCGGTCGTCCGCAACGTCATCGACACCTTTTTCCGGGATGAAATGGCGATAGTCTGCGCACACCGGAGGTGATACCATATCTTCCGGCAATGAATCCGCAGAGGTATCGGGAACAATGGGGATAGCCTCCGACATCATTTTGCTCATCGTAGTCGCCTTTGGCTGTGGTCTGATCCTGCAGCGGCTTGGCCAACCCGTGATCCTTGGATACATTGCCGCCGGTATCATCCTCGGTCCCTATACGGGCGGATTGACCATCACCAATACCCAGGACATCGAGCGGCTTGCTGAGATCGGTGTCGCCTTACTGCTCTTCGCGCTCGGATTGGAATTTTCCCTCAAGGATCTGAAACCGGTAAAGAAAATTGCCTTGATCGGAACCCCTGTCCAGATGGTTCTGACGATTGGTTTGGGATTCGGAATCGGTCGGTTTCTCGGCTGGAGCTGGCGGGATGCCCTGTGGCTCGGCGCCTGTATCTCATTATCGAGTACCATGGTGCTGCTCAAGACACTGATGAATCAGGGTTGGCTGGGAACACTCTCCAGCAGGGTGATGATCGGTATGCTGATCGTCCAGGATCTGGCCGTGGTGCCCTTGATGATAATTCTGCCGCAGCTCAATGATCCGGCGGTGGGGCTCTTCGTGCTCGGCGCCGCCGCTCTTAAGGCGACGGCCTTCATCGCCGGTATGGTGATTCTCGGCACCAAGCTCCTGCCGCGTCTCATGAAACATATCGCCCGGTTGGGATCGAGAGAACTGTTTCTGTTGGCCATATCCGCCATCGGATTGGGTATCGGATACATCACGCATCTCGCCGGCCTTTCCTTCGCATTCGGAGCGTTCGTGGCGGGACTGGTGCTCAGCGAATCGGACTTCGGCCATCAGGCGCTGAGTGACATCATCCCGCTGCGGGATTTATTCAGTTTGATGTTTTTCGCCTCGGTGGGTATGTTGCTGGATCCCGGATTCCTCATTGAACATCTTGGCCAGATACTGCTGCTGGTGCTGGTGGTCAGTGTTGGCAAGGGTTTGATCTTTGCCGGAACAGCGATCCTTTTCAAATATACCAATGTCATCCCGCTGGCAGTGGCGCTGGGGCTTTTTCAGGTGGGGGAATTCTCCTTTGTCCTTGTCACCCTCGGAGTGGCTACCGAATCCATCAGCAAGGACCTGTATTCACTGATCCTGACCACCGCCATCCTGACCATGATACTCACGCCGATTGTTTCCAGTCAGACTGCCAGGCTGTATGCCGTCAAACGGCGATTTTTCAAACACGAACCGCTGGAAACACTCAATATCCCGGATTCGGGACTGAGAGATCATGCGGTGATCGTCGGTGCCGGGCGAGTCGGATTATGCGTTGCAAGGGCATTCAGTCAGCTTGGACTCCCCCTGGTGCTCATCGAGTTGGATCATCGGCGGGTGGAAACGGTGAAAACCAACGGTTTCCCGGTGGTCTACGGCGATGCTTCCCAGGTTGTGGTGCTGGAGGCGACCGATATCTGCACGGCGCGGCTCGTCGTGGTGACCACACCGGAAATGATGGTGACCCGATCGGTCATCACCAACGCTCGAAAATGCAATGAAAATCTTGGATTTGTCGCAAGGGCTTCCGATCCCGGTTTTTTAGGGATCTTCAAGGAAATGGGTATCACCAGCGTGGTGTTGCCGGAATTCGAGGCAAGTCTGGAGATGACGCGGGAGGCATTACTTCATTTCCCGATTCCCATCACGGAGATTCAGCGGAATGCGGAATCGCTTCGCCAGGAGATGTTCGCGCCGTTTTTCAGCGGTTCGCGTGCATACAAGACGCTTGCCCAGCTTCGATCGGCGACTCGGGAGTTCGATTTACAGTGGGTCCTGGTGCCTGCCGGAAGTGCGATCGCGGGAAAAACACTGGGGGAAACAGAGGTGCGGAAGATCACTGGCGCATCTGTGGTCGGAGTTATCAGGGGGGGAAACCTCATCATCAATCCAGACGCGCTCTTCAGATTTGAAACGGAAGATCTGGCTGCCATTCTCGGCACTGAAAACGCTCGTGAATCGTTTCAAAGAATGGTGTCAGGGTAAATAGCTACAGACTCGTTCTCCGGAAAAACACGCAACGTGCGACGGATTCATGCCGAGAGTCGAAGAAGGTTCATTTGCAACAGCATGATAGATATGCGCACGCATTGTAAGTGAAAGACTGTATCGGCGGATGTGATCCCATACGTTTCCGCAATGCCGGTTGACAGGCACCTTTTTCTGAGCTAAGTAAAATTCTATTTTTCACTTTGTGAACAGCAGAGTGGACAGCCAGGCGAAACAGTCCGCCATTCAGGATAAGGAGGAGTCTATGAATAACAAAGGAAATTTCTTGTTCACCTCGGAATCGGTAACGGAAGGCCATCCCGATAAAGTCGCCGACCAGATCTCCGACGCCGTTCTCGACCTGGTGATGAGGGAAGACCCCATGGGTCGCGTCGCATGCGAGACCCTGGTAACCACGGGCATGGCGCTGGTCGCCGGTGAGATTACGACGAGTACCTATGTCGACATCCCGCATGTCGTTCGCGAGACCATTCAGGACATCGGTTACACGCGCGCCAAGCATGGTTTTGATTGCGAAACGTGCGCCGTGTTGACCGCCATCGATGAACAGTCGGGCGATATCGCCATGGGTGTGGATACCGGCGGCGCCGGTGACCAGGGTCTGATGTTCGGCTATGCCTGCCGTGAGACGCCCGAACTGATGCCCATCCCCATCATGCTGGCTCACAAGCTGGTACGTAAGCTGGCAGATGTCCGCAAGAAAGGCGTGTTGGATTATCTCCGCCCTGACGGCAAGTCACAGGTTACCGTGCAGTACGTGAACGGCGTGCCCACACGCGTCGAAACCGTGGTGATCGCTGCCCAGCACAGTCCCAGCGTAGCCATCAACACCCTTCGCGAAGACATCATAGAGAAGGTTGTGGAAACCGTGATCCCACGCGGCATGATGGATGTGAACACCAAGCTGCACATCAACGCCACCGGCCGTTTCGCCCGGGGCGGGCCCCAGGCCGACTGCGGCCTTACCGGCCGTAAGATCATCGTGGATACCTACGGTGGTTTCAGCAGCCATGGCGGCGGCGCATTCTCCGGCAAGGATCCCACCAAGGTGGACCGGTCAGGCTCCTACATGGCCCGTTATGTCGCAAAGAACCTCGTCGCCTGCGGCGCTTGTGACAAGGCTCAGGTGCAACTGGCCTACGCCATCGGTGTCGCCGACCCCGTATCCATCATGATCGACGATTTCGGTACTGCGAAGGTCGACATTGAGAAGATGGTGCAGGCGGTCAGAGAAATTTTCCCGCTCACCCCCAAAGGCATGATCGATCACCTGCAGTTGCGCCGCCCCATCTATCGCGCCACCGCCGCGTACGGTCACTTCGGGCGTACCGAGGATACCTTCACCTGGGAAAAGACCGACAGAGCCGACGAACTGAAACGGTTCCTCGGCCTTTAGAGTGGAGAAGGACTTGATGGAATTTGATGTAACCAATCTTGAACTCGCCGGCAAAGGTGAGTTGCGCCTGGAATGGGCCGGCCGGGACATGCCGGTGCTGGCCATCATCCGGGACCGGTTTGAGCGGGAAAAACCACTGGCCGGGAAGAAACTCGCCGCATGCCTGCACGTGACGTCGGAAACCGCCAACCTGGCCATCACCCTGAAGGCGGGAGGGGCTGAAGTAAGACTCTGTGCTTCCAACCCTCTCAGCACCCAGGATGACATCGCCGCAGCGCTGGTCAGGAATCATGGAATCGCAGTTTTCGCCCGTAACGGCGAGGACGGTGACACCTACTACAAGCATATTCATAGCTGCCTTGTACCTGACACGGAAATCACCATGGACGACGGCGCCGACCTGGTCTC
>JAFGDC010000337.1 GCA_016932295.1 candidate division CSSED10-310 bacterium | reverse complement strand
TTCATCCTGGATCTGGAAGTTGAGAACCACGGGACCGCTCGAACGGCTGACACCTATATCATCCTGGATATCACCAGCCTTGGAGGCGGAGATGGGTATTATTTCTGGCCGGGATGGAGCACGGCAATCGACAGCCAGGAGATCGTGTACGGGGGGTATAGCTGGCAAATGAGCCGCATCCTCGAGTTCACCTGGCCTTCCGGGGCTGGATCAGCTTATGGCGTGCAGTTCTGGAGTGCACTGCTGGATCCCGCTTCCGGGATGCTCATCAGCAATCTTGATTCTGTGGCTTTCGGTTTCAGCGGTTGAGGTCTGTCCGCACGAAGCGCCGGTGATTGGCCGGCGCTTGAGCGCGCAATGGCCTGTTCAGCGGATCGATTACAGCTCTCCGATGTGGCGCTGATCAAGGCGCGGACGAGCTGGACAGGGGGAGCCGGCGACCGGTTTCAAAACTCCGCGCAGCCCGGATACCTCGGGAGTGGAATGACATCCCTGATGTTGTTCATGCCTGTGATGAACATCATCATCCGTTCGAATCCGAGACCGAATCCCGCATGGGGGACGCTGCCGAAACGGCGCGAATCCATGTACCATTGATAGTCGGACATATCGAGCTGTTTGAGGTCGATCTGTTCCTGGAGTTTACCCAACCGCTCTTCACGTTGGCTTCCGCCTATGATTTCCCCGATTTTTGGCACCAGCACATCCATCGCGGCAACCGTTCTCCCGTCGTCGTTCACTCGCATGTAGAATGACTTGAACTCCCGCGGATAGTCATACACGATGACCGGACCCTTGAAGTGCTGCTCCGTAAGGTAGCGCTCGTGCTCCGTCTGCAGCTCGCAACCCCATTCCACGGGGTAATCGAATGCCCGGCCGCTGTTCTGAAGGATGGTCATGGCGTCCGTGTACGACAGCCGGATAAAACGGGCATCCAGGACGGCGCGGAGTCGATTCAGCAGGCCGTTCTCGATCCACCGATCGAAGAAGGTCATATCATCAGGGCAGCGCTCGATCACCTTGGCGGTGATTTCCTTGAGGAATGATTCGGCCAGATCCATGTTGTCCCGCAAGTCATAGAAGGCCATCTCCGGTTCGATCATCCAGAATTCTGCTAGGTGTCTGGTGGTATTGGAGTTTTCGGCCCTGAAGGTGGGTCCGAATGTGTAGATGTCGCCCAGCGCCAGGGCGAACAACTCACCCTCGAGCTGTCCCGAGACCGTCAGGTAGGTGGGACGTTTGAAGAAATCCTGTTCGAAGTCGATGCCGCCATCCTGGCTCCTGGGGGGCTGGTTCAAGTCCAGGGTCGTTACTTTGAACAGTTCACCTGCGCCTTCACAATCAGAGCCGGTGATTATCGGTGTGTGGATGTAGACGAATCCGTGTTTCTGGAAAAATTCGTGGATGGCATACGACAGAGCGTTTCTCACGCGGAGTACGCAGCCGAATGTGTTGGTGCGCGGTCTCAGGTGCGCGATCTGGCGAAGGAACTCGAACGAGTGGCGTTTCTTCTGGAGCGGGTACGAAGCGGGATCGGATTCGCCTATCACCTCTATCCTGGAGGCTTTGAGTTCAAAGCGTTGCCCCTTACCGGGCGAGTCCCTGAGTTCCCCGTGGATGGCTACGGCCGCGCCGGTTCCCAATTTCTCGACGGCGGCGAACTCGCCACTCTCTGATTCGGCGATCACCTGGAGGTTATTGATGGTGGAACCGTCATTTAATTCGATGAACGTGATGTTTTTGGATGATCGCTTGGTCCGTATCCATCCCTTCACGACTATCCGGACGCCGGCTTCCTCGGAATTCAGAATCTGTTTTATTTTCATGATGTATCCTCTCGATAACGGTTCAACAATGCGATGCATTATAACGCGATTCTCATCCACTGCAAGATATCGGGGACACCAAATCACCCCTCTTCGATTGGGAGGGGTGTCATACAGATCTGTTAGACGCATTTGAGGGGTTACCGCTCCGTCCTTGGAGCACAGGGCACAGACCACGGGACAATGTGCCTGTCAAGACCGGCGAATCGATTTGATGGGAAAATACCGTGGTAAGGCATTGATTGCCAAGGCTTCGCAGCGAACAGTACAAGATTACGTGTACGCCCTAAAGTGGATACTTGCATATAAAACCATGGCGGTTCATGCGAACCGCCCTGGTTGGTGTACCTGTTCAGTTCTTGGTGATGATCGGCATCACGACCGCCGGCGAATGATCGAGAAACGCACGAGGAGGGTGAGGAGCCCCAGCAGAACGATTGAACCGCTGGTGGCGGTGGTTGGGATGGGGGGGAAGGTGGGCGTGAGGGTGATGGTGGGAGTGACGGTCATGGTGGCGGTCTTGGTCACGGTGGGAGTCGTGGAGGGCGTGGGAGTGGGTGGTTCCTCGGTTGGGGTTGGTGTGAGGGTCGGTGAGAGTGTCGGGGTGAGCGTTGGCGAGAAGGTGGGGGAGAACGTCGGGGTGAGTGTCGGGGTTTTGGTGGGAGTAAGCGTCGGCGTTGGCGTGGGAGGAGCGAAGGCCAGGGTGTAGCTGCAGTAATCCTGGTAGTCCTCGCTGTTCACTTTCCAGACTGCGAAGATGTAGGTGCCGGCCTGGGTGCAGTCCCAGACGAAACTTTCGCCGTCGCCATCGCCGAAATCGTCGGCGTAACAGCCTGTGATGTAATCGTCCTTCGCGTAATAAGTATCCGCAACCTCTGGTCCATAAAGAGTGATCCCGATATCGGCATCGCCATCCGTCACGTAAAGATTGAAAACGTAGCGTATGCCGGAATCGAGATTTACTTCATAGATGTCGAAAATCTTGTTGACATCTATACCGCCGACAAGAGGGGTGTCCTCCGTCTCGAGGATGGCATCGTAGGCATCGGCCTGGACGTAGAAGTTGCTGGCATTGCCGGTGGAATTGGTGACCCCGGCCCAGCGTGTCACGCCGTGGTTTGGATACCCGCAGTAGATGATCAGTTCGGATTGATTGGGACCGCTGAGAGAGGCAATTTCTTCGTTGGCGAAACCTGCTTCGGCGCCGCTGTAATCGTCGAAACCGTAGAGATCGTAGTCAGCCAGGTAGTTAGGGCTGAGCATACCCACCCCAGCGGCGAAGCCGGTGATTGCCGGCGTGGTGAAGGAGAATCCATCGCAGTTACGATAGGTGCCCCCGGTCCACTCATTGGGCGGACTGGTTCGATATTCAGGGGAATCGACGGTCAGAGGCAGGGGACTCCAGATGTACTGCCGGCGGTAGTTGTTGCTGCCGTCGGATTCATCCACCTCCCAGACGGTGCCGTCCGCCGGAGGAGGAACGCAACGGGCCGGATCGTCGTAAAAAACCCGCATGGTATGCCGCCCGCCCTTGACCATGTGAGGGCCGAGGTTGACGTAGTTGTTGGTGCTGCCGGAACCTACATAACTCCAGGAAAACCAGCGGATATACTCGTCGTCGATGTACAGTCTCTGGTAAGCCTGCTGAGCGATGATGGTACCGGAGTTGTGCGTGGCGACACTGAAGTACGAGGAGATGGTGTTGCCGGACAGGGTGGCTGGCACGGGGCAGGAGAGATCGGAGCAGGAGGTGTCGTTACGCATGACGATCGGGTAGTCCCAGCCAGAAGGCGTGCTGTCGGTAAGATCCGGAAGGGTTTTACCATCGATGAAATAGACCGAACTCTCGATTCCGGAACAGTCACTGCCCAGAGCGATTCGGAAATAACCGCGTTCGCCGGCATCGCCATATGTGTCCTCTCCCCAGTCATCACCCCAGGAATTCTTGCATATCCAGCAGGCTCCCTCGGGATCGTCGTCATTCCAGCCGACGATTACAACGTGCTGTACAGCCCTGGCATCGCCACGGGCGCAGCTCGAGAACACTCCACCGCTGTAGTTGAGGAAATCGCTGTTGACAGTGACGGTGGTCGGCAGGGGACCGTAAGTCTGGAGCGCGGTCTTTATGTCCGCTACGGTTGGACTCACCGCCCCATACAAATCGATGGAATGAAGGCGGTTGTTGGCGTCGCCGCAGGCGTTGCCTGAACAGGCGGGCACCGGTAACGATCCATCATAAGGGAAGCAGCACTCATCAGTGATGCCGTAATTTTTCAGCAGGCTCAGCGCATCGGAGAGGGGCACGTAGTTGCCGTGCCCCATAAGGCAGCTCACCATGTATTGCTCGGAGAGATCCGGCGTCACCGTGCCGTTCCCGGCGGTGATCTTGTAAATGGCCTCGGTGGCGCCCAATACCGCGAACGCCCAGGAGTCGTCATATCCCTGCTCCTTCACCGGCGTCATCCAGTTCAGAGCCGCGTAATCCAGCCAGGTGAACATGGATCGTGAAACAGCGGCATCTTTCTGTGCTTCAGATGCGTTGAAAACGGAAACCGCCGCCCTTGCCGGCGCAGCGCTCTGCGTACCGGTGACGATCTCGATGCGCGATAACAATTCCTCCGCCCACTCGGTGTCTCCGCTCGCCATCGCTCGCTCCAGATACTCCTCCAAAATCTCGATTTCCGTTTCCTGCTTGATGCGCTTGATCGTCTGATTCGACTCGACTACCGCGACAGGATTCTTGACCATGCTTGGAGAGAGTGACAGGCGATCGATCCTGAACCGGGTTTCCGCCTTGATCGCGGCGATGCGGCTGTCCTCTGTCGAGACGGACCATTGACTGGACTCGACGGCGCCGGTCTGACCCGTCGGCAGGTCGCCGGCGACGGCGACCGGGTGCACGGGCAGCCATGAAATGCAGCATGCGAAGACCACCCAGATCAAGCTGGCCAAGAGGACCGGCATGAAGGTCTTTCTATTCGTTGTACTGCTCGATATCACCTTGTTCCCTCCATGAAAAAAACATTGGCAAAAAATGAAGCCACAATATCTCTCCATGCACTTTACAAATGTTCTTCAGCTAAGTAAAGGATAACGAAAAAAAATGTCAGTTGAGGGGGGATTTCAGCGGAGATTCCCTGACGGCCCATCAATACATCTCCAATACCCGTTTTTCTTGAAATGAAAGCTTCTGGGAGTGCGAAAAAAAAAGAACATCGCGGACGAAGCCCGGGAGGTGGGAAGGGTTTGGGAGAAGAGAAAATGTAATGAGCCGTCGGAGTAACTTTTCGTTCATCCTGGTCGGTGAGTAAAAATGCGGATTTCTTTTTGAAAAACTTGCAACTTTGACAATGTGCATTATAATAGAGACGAATTCCGATGGTGTGTTAAGGCGAGGCTGCACCAGCAAGGGAGATGGTAACTTATTGATAGCAAAGAACAAAGCCCGGAGGGGACGATGGGCGCCATGTTCGGGAGTGAGTGATCATGGACACACGACGAGTCTGCTGTTGCTCGTCGAAACGTATTTTTTCTGTTTTTTTATTTTTCCCTTCGATGGCCGGAGCGCGCCGGCGTGAGGGATTATCGATCTCGGAAACAATTCAGGGAGAGAGCATCGGAGCTCGAGATGTGGTTCGCAATAGGGAGGACGAGCTGAAATGAGAAAAACATCTGTTATGCTAATGGGGATCATCACATTGTTGCTGATTCCGGGCGCATTTGCAGCCTTCGATCAGCAACCGAAGGTGTCTCTGACCGGGGAAGGACAACTGCTCGCCAAATTGCCGGAGGATATGAATCAGGAGACCGGCCGGCTGGACGGAACGGGGCGCGGAGCGAAATTTTCCGGCTACTTCGATTCCGGTGAGACCAAATCGGTCTGGGGAGGCATCCTCAAGGTCAGCATTCCGCCCGGCAGTACGCCACAGGTCATGGCGTTCTGTGTTGACATTCACCATCCGATCCAGATCGGTGACCAGTTCACCAGCGCTGGACCAACACCTTGCGAGGTGACATGGCTGCTGAACGCATTACCGCCGGATCCGAACGTCACCGATACGGAAGCCGCGGCCCGGCAAGCCGCCGTCTGGTACTTCGCCGATGGTTTTCATGTCAGCACGTCCTATTCCGCCATCAGGAATAGAACCCAGGAAATCATCAACATGGTGCCGGATCCCTGTTTCATCGAGCAGGATCCTCCGGACATCACGATTTCCCCGGCCTACAACTACGCCACCGTGCCGAATGCCGTCCTCACCTATACCGTGACGGCCACCCAGGATGGCGCTCCGGTGCCTGATCTCACCATCAATCTCACCACAACCTTCGGCATCCTCAGCAGTACATCGGTTGTCACCAACGAGGATGGCGAAGCCACCTTTACGCTCACCAACCCAACCCCGGCAGACCCACACGTCGCCTACATCGAGGGTGAGGCATCGTTCCAGTTGCCCGCGGGTATCATGTTCATCCCCATCGTCGAGAACAAGCAGAAGCTGGTGCTGGCCGAATCGGTGACCGGCTCGGTGTTTGCCCAGGTCACTGGTGAGTTCCTCCATCCCGGTTCGATCATCGCCCATAAGTTCTATGATACCAACATGGACGGTATCCAACAGGACAATGAAGATAATCTGGCCAACTGGACCATGACCTTGTACCAGGGCGGACTTCCCATCAACACCGCTGTCACCAATTCCGACGGCAACGCTGTTTTCTCCGGGCTCTCCTCGGGTGACTTCATCGTCGAGGAAACCCTGCAAAGCGGCTGGTACAATACACTGCCACTGCAGCAACTGGTCACGCTGACCTCCGGCGTATCCGCCATCCTCAACTTCGGTAATGTCAAACTGCCGGCCATCGTCGTGGAGAAGTTCAACGACCACAACGGCAACGGTATCAAGGATACCGGCGATGAGCTGATGGATGGCTGGTGGTTCTCGCTGTATCGATCCGACAGCAGCGTCCAGGCCAGCGGCAGGACCGCCAATGGTCACATCGCTTTCACCGACTTCCCGGCCGGTGCATATACTTTGCGGGAAGCGGTACAGCCCGGCTGGACGTGCACCACCGGTACGGATGTTCCGCTCAACGTGGTGACGACCGGACTGTACACCATCCAATACGGCAACCGGCAGGAAGCCACACCGTTCCCGACTCCGGAGAGTTCCCCCGCGCCAAGCGCCACATTTACACCGTTCTACACCCAGGTTCCTCCCACCCTTACGCCCACTTCGGCCATCACCTCCGGTCCGGGATACACAGCCACACCAACTCCGAACTGGACGGCGACACTCAGCCCCACCCTGACCCCGACCCAACCCCTCTACAGCTTCACCCCCACGGTTACGCCTTCTCCCACCGCCACCCCCACCATCTATACACCCACCCTGACGCCAAGTCCCACCATCACCCTTACGCCACGTCCCACCAGGACTCCCACCCGGCCTCCCATTCCGGCCACCTCACCGGCCGGCGTCGGACTGCTGGCCATTGTACTTGGCGGCATGCTCATGGGATTCCTGCGCAAGCGTCGTTGATCATCTGACTGAATGATTGCGAGGGCGCACTCTGGTGCGCCCTTTTCTTGTCATCTCCCTTCACCGGCCTGCGAAATACCGGAGCCCGTTTCCGGGACAGCGGTATCAACCTTCCCGTGGAAACATGCCAATGACGGAATCACCCGGATCCACTGGTCCCTGCCGGCCGCCGATCATCGACTCGCCGAGGGATCTTCCGGTGTGTTCTCACGGGACCAGGCGGCACTTCTTCGTTGCCTTGCCTGATCCTTTTGGATAAAGTCCAGTACTTGTGTGGAAGCGGTCTGTCGTCACAGCCATTTGAAATGGAGGGCGTGGTCATGGCACTTGTCAACCTGTTGCAGTTCAGTCCCGATACCGGGGCGATCATCAGCGACGAAGAGTTCTGGAATGTTCATTTTCGCAAACGTCTCTACGCGGATAATCTGCAACTGCTTCTCCAGGAGAACATGGCGAGGGATTGGAAGATGGAGGTGGTGTACGGCGGAGTGGGCTACCCTTCGGTCCATCATGAGGTGGTTCGGGATACCCGCCGTGCCTTGGCCAGATTGTACAGCGAGAAGAAGGTGGAAGGCGGCCAGCCCACCCTGATCAAGGACATTGCCACGATCGCCTTCAAGAATCTCCAGACCGCCATACGTCGCCGGATCGATCAGAAGCTCACGTTTTTCTTCGGCTTCTCGAGCGATGATCTCAATCGCGGTTATTACCTGGTGAACGGTAAAAAAATCGAGATAAAAAACGAAAAGATAAAAGAGAATGCCACCGGTATCGCATCCGGGGAAAAGGCGGATGCGCTTCTCAAAGCGGCGATGGAATCCAAGGCCGTTATCTTCGGTTTCGATGAGACCTACGGGATCACCGCATATCACCTGAGCATCGAAAACTGGGTGATGGGGTACATCCACGAGGGATTCGAAGCCATCGGCGCCGGCAAGTATGCATCCGGACTGGTTCTCGGTCAGGATTTCGGAACCAAGGTGTTCAAGGTCAGAAAAGCCGGATACGGGATCGGTGAAGGCATTCTCGAGTTGTTCGAATCCGCGGTCACGGCCGCTGATCATTTCAAGGAAGTCGGCGGTAATCTCAATCTCATCCTGCTGAATCGCCGTGGCGCGACCCGTGCGGAACAGGTTTTCGAACTGGTTGACCACAGGGCAAGGCTGGCCACTGAGGTGGTCCGCGCCTGCAAGGCGGAGCTGCTCGAGAAGAGCAAGGCGTGCGCCTTGATGGAGGAGATTGTCACTGGAACCACTTCCCTGCAAGAAACGGAGAAGAACTTCCTGGGGAGCGTCAATGATCTGACGAGGCTCCATTTCCTGCTCCGCAATTACAAGCTGGGAGATACCGACACCATCAAGGTGGAGTTGGACGACGACCATGTCAAGGTGATCGAGGAGTTCACAAGGGGGGCCTTGTCATGACTTCCATCAATGCTATGCGTATCGATCGTGATTCCGGGTTGTGCATCTGTGACGAGGCTCGTTACTGGAATCCGGAATGGATGATCTTCTACACACCGGAAAAGATCCGCTCGGTGGTGAACCGGCAGATTCAGCACGAGCAAGGTCTCGTGTTGTTCATGGGAACCACGGGCACATCAAGTATCGGCGATGAGTTTATCGACCAGACTGAAAAGCAAATTACCAGGAACTACGAGCTTGAATGCAAGAAACACGACGGGATGCCGCCGGTGTTTATGGGGGTCGAGGAAGCGGCATTGCTGTCCTTCGAGGTGATCACCCGGGTCAAGCGAGTGCATGTCGATGACATGCTGCGAGGCAGGTACGGATTCACTGGTGACGATCTTGTGGCTGGCTACTATGAGCGAGCCGGCGCGCATTATGAGATCGCCGATGCCGCCACCATCGGCAAGGGCTGCAACTACATGACCTTCGACGGTATGCCCGCGGATGTGAAAGGCATTTATGGAAATTCACAGGTACTGGCCGGTTACCATCCCGATGAGGGATTCCGGATTTTTTACATGACCACCAGGATGCCGGTGTGCGAAGAAGTCCAGGAAATTTTCCTCGCACAGGGTTCGGGCCGCGATACCTGCGACTTGGTGTATTGCGATTATACCGTTGCGCGCAGCAAGCAGGAGCGCCGCTGTCGCATCGACCGGGTCGAGGCGGTCATGACCATGTTGCGCGGCTTGACCCACGCCTACCGCATGACCGCGGGCGTCGGTGGTTATCCCAAGATCATCTACTTCAACGGATTGCAGGATGATCCCGATCTGCGGGTGAAAGAACTATTCGACAGGCGTTCGCGCCTGGCCTTCGAGATAGAGAGCGCCAAGAATGAAGGTCTGGTTTCACGGGAGAATGCCTACGAACTGATCGAGGACCTGGTATTCAAAGACAAGTCTTTTCCCGAGATCAACGAAGCCTTTCTGCGGGCTGCTTCCGACACGTATCGGCTCCTTCGGTTCCTGCGCGGTTATACGTTGAGGAGCAGTCTGGACAAGGACGACGGGAAGGAGAGCGGCCGATGACCATCGATCTTAACTCACGACATTTCCTGACATTGCTTGATTTCACGGCGGAAGAAATCGTCTTCCTGCTGGATCTGGCCGGCCGTCTGAAGGAGGAGAAACGAAGAGGCGTCTTCAGAAACCGGCTTGCCCACAAGAACATCGCGTTGCTTTTCGAGAAGCCCTCGACCAGGACTCGTTGCGCCTTTGTCACCGCAGCCGCTGATGAAGGGGCGCATCCGGAATATCTCGGACGTGATGACATCCAACTCGGAAAAAAGGAAACCGTGGCCGACACCGCCAGGGTCCTGGGCCGGATGTTCGATGGGATTCAGTTTCGTGGATTCAGGCATGAGACTGTTGAAACACTGGCCGAATATGCCGGCGTTCCTGTCTGGAACGGTCTCACCGATACCTTTCACCCAACCCAGGCGCTGGCGGATATCATGACCATGCGTGAAGCCTTCGGCCGCCTGAGCGATCTCAGCCTGGCCTACGTCGGCGACGGCCGCAACAACGTGGCCAACTCCCTGCTGGTTATCTCCGCCCAACTGGGTATCGATTTCCGCATTGTCGCGCCTCGTGAACTGCATCCTGCCGGGGGGCTCATGGTGCGCACAGAAGCCATGGCTGAACGATCCGGCGCCCGTATCACCGTGACCGATGTCATTGATCTGGGAGTTGCAGGTGCCGATGCGATCTATACTGATGTGTGGGTATCCATGGGTGAGGAGGACAAGATCACCGAGCGTATCCGGCTCCTGTCTCCCTATCGGGTCACCGGGGAAATGATGGCAAAGACCGGCAAGCGGGATTCGATCTTCCTGCATTGTCTTCCCAGCTTTCATAACATGGACACCAAGACATCCGCCGCGCACCCGGACATCATGGAGGTTACCGACGAGGTCTTCGAAGGTCCTCGATCCAGAGTATTCGATCAAGCCGAGAATCGCCTGCATACTATCAAGGCGGTGATGGTGGCCACCATTGCCGGAGGTGCCTAGGCGCTGCCGGAGTCGATGAAACACTTGTCCTCGCCGCGGCTTGGGAAGGTCGCGCTACCGGTACTCCTGGTCGTGGTTGTCCTGTGCCGCCTGCTGCCTCATTCCGAAGGTCGACTGGTTGGCGATGTGACCGGAGATCTGCTGGATTCGGTATGGGGTTACTGGTGGTTTGCCGGCGAATCGTCCGCCGGCAGGTTGCTGCCCTACCATACTCCCCTGTTGTTCTATCCGGACGGCGGTGCATTGATGCTGCCCGACCCTTTGAACGGTTGGCTGGCCTGGGTACTGGGCGCGGCGGACGGGCCGGTCAGAGCCTACAACCTGCTCATCGGTGTGCATGTCATCCTCGCCGGAGTGGGAGCGTTTGCCCTGGCCTTGGCTTCCGGAGCCATCCGGGGCTCCGCCGTGATCGTTGCCGCCGCGGTCATGACCAGTTCCCATTTGCTGGCCCTGATTGAAGAAGGAGTGCCATCCGCCACCGGATTCGGCTGGATCGCCGTCAGCCTGGCGTTGCTCATCCGGTCCCAGGCGGCAGCATCGCCGACAATGGCGGTGGCGGCCGGGACCACGGCGGCTTTGACGCTTTTTGCCGGTCATTACCATGCTTTTCAACTGGTGATCCTGGCCGGCATCATCTGCGGTACCCAAGCCGTGCGCGCATCGGCGCCACGGCGCAACTTCAGGCTGCTCGCTTTGAGTGCTTTCACCGCCGTCATCCTGACCGCGCCCGTCCAGTTTATATATCTCCACGCCATGCGCGACGGCACGGAATTGCGCCTGGCTTCACGTCTCGAGAATCACCTCGAACCCTTCGATGTCACCGGACTGGAATACTTCGTTCCGTTTCATGATACCGCTGCGCCGGTCCCAAGGCCTCCATATATCGGGTTGGCATTCTGTGCCCTCGCCCTGATCGGCGCGACAGTGGAGCGGCGGATGTGGCGCTGGTGGGCGGCCGCCCTGAGCCTGCTGATCCTGTCCATGGGACCCGCCCTCTACTGGCGTTCGGCCCTGGTCATGGATCTTCCCATGCCATATGACCTCATGGCATTGATCCCACCCCTGTCATTCTTCCGTAACGCATTCCGTTTCCAGGCAGGCGCCATGCTGGCTCTGGTACCACCATGCGCGGCCGGTATCGGCGCCATGCACCGGAAACACCTGCCACTCGCTGTCCTGTTCTTTCTGCTGATAGGTGATCACTTTGTGTGTGGGCGAGGTCTGCCGAAAACCAGTAGTGCGGAGCATCCGCCTGCCTGTGATTGGATTGCGGAGCAACCTGACCGGACCGCCGTGCTCGATCTGCCTGTTCGGTTCAGATTTCATCGGGTCGGCTGGTATGAATTTTACCAGACGAGGCACCATCGGCCGATCCCCTACAATATTTCTGAAGCATCCGATATGAAGGGTTTCAATCCGCGGCTGGCGTTGGAAGTGCCCCTCATCCTTGCTGTCACGGCGGCGGATCCGCACTTCACCTCACCCGCCGGATCTGGTTCGTATCGCATGGAAGAATGGCTGCGTGAACGCATCACGGAATCGGAACCGACGATGACGGTGGAAGGATCTGCTGTCGCGCTGCAACGCTTGGGGATCGGGTACGTCGTGCTTCATGAGGAGTGGCTGGAACCGGTGACAGCAATCAAAATGAGCGCCATCCTGGCTGGAGAACTGAGACGCGTTCCGGGATTCCAGGCACCCTCGCTCTGGCTTGTCCCTTATTCCAGGTGACCTTCAGCCGGTGCCGGCCGATTCAGGCGCCAGCCTTTCTCCCCAATGCTACAGCCACCCGCCGCCAGGCTGATTGCGGCGGGGAATGCTCAGAGCACCCGCAGCATGGTCAGGACCATCTTGTCGCTGCTGATCAAATGCTGCTCAATCACGGACCTTGCGGTTTTAGCATCACGAGTCCTGATCGCATCGTAGAGTTTGTCAAGAAAATCCAGGTAGTTGTTACTGATCAGGCCCAACGATGAAAAATCAGCGATGATTTCCTGGTACAGCTTCACCAGCGTATTGAAAATCCAGTAGGCGGTCTGGTTGTGGGAGGCGCGGACCAGGATCTTGTTGAATTCAACGTCCGACAACAGCATCTTGCCGGGATCACCTGATTGCGAGTGCTGGTGATCTATGATTCGTTTCAAGGCGGCGAGATCCTCCTGGGACCGGTTGCTGGCAACTTCACCCACGAGTTCGATCAACATTGTTTTACGGAAGCTGAGTACCTCTTCAAATACGGCAAGCCGCTCATTTTCATTGACACAGTGTTTAAAATACTGCGGCAGGAGGTGCAATTCCCCCGCCGTCCGGAAGTCCTTGATACGCAGTCCATCACCGTGCCGAACATCCAGCAGGTTCAAGGTCTGGAGATTCCTGATAGCCTCCCGGAGTGTATTGCGGTTTGTGTTGTAGATCACCGCCAATTCACGCTCCGGAGCCAGCTTGTCACCCGGTTTGATTTCCCCGCCCAGTATCTTCGCCAATAAATCTTCAGTGATAGTATCTGCAATACGAAGCTTTTTATCCGCTTTTCTGTCCGTCATATTTACCTCAACCTCACCCTGTATGAACCTTACTCATGTTGTTCTCTGCTCATAGGCAAATGTACGGGATTGTCCGGTGCTTGTCCAGTTCCATGGTGTATCTTTCCCCCGGCGAGAAGCCATCCATCCTTCCGACTCTTCATCGGCTCTCCGGAAGCACCAGCCGGGTTGAATGGCACGTTTTCAGGGTTCTCGATCCCGGTACGGTCGCGACGCTTCACAGTGATCTCGATCCGCGCGGCATGGCTCATGGAATCCTCATATTCCATCCGGAGCATCCGGGAGGCGTGGCAACAGGCGGGTGCGATCCGGTCGCCTGAAAGCTACTGCAATGTTCGAAATCCTCGCAGGCGATTGATCGCCGCGGCGATTTCGAACACCCTGGGACGTGCCAGATTGCCGGTGGAATATGCCGTCAGCGCATCCAGTCCCTGCGCATCGATGGCGCCATCCATCGCTTCCAGGCCCTCCCTCAGCGTGGCATGCTGCTCCGCATACCCGGTCATGTACCGGATGATGGCCTGGGCGACGGCCCGGGTCTGACTGACATCCACCAGTTGTTCCACTGCGGAGAGATCGATCGGGGTGCGGCCGAACAGAATGGTGGTTAGGGTCTTCGCATCCACCTTGACATCACGATTGCCTC
>JAFGDC010000336.1 GCA_016932295.1 candidate division CSSED10-310 bacterium | reverse complement strand
GGAATCTTGTAATCTTCGCTGCAGAGCGTTGTTTTTCAAGGAATTACGACTGGACATTCGGGGTCGTACCTGGAATCCTCTACTTTTCGATAAGAAGCGTAGACACTCAAAAGGCCGGCAAGAAGATCCACGCGCAAACCTACGAGGTGTGGCGGCGGGTCCCGCCGCGCAAACCAGGGCGCGGCTGGCGCCACGCGGAGTCGTACCTTCTCTGGGGTCGTACCCGGAATCCTGTAATGATCGTCGCGATGCGTTGGCTTTCAATCTTCCACGACAACCAGGCGAGGCGCTCTTTCCAACGGGGTCGTACCCGGAATCTTGCAATGATCGTCATGATGCGTTGGCTTTCAAGCTTCCACGGCAACCTGGCGAAGCGCTCTTTCCAACGGGGTCGTACCCGGAATCTTGCAATGATCGTCGTGATGCGTTGGCTTTTTCAAGCTACCACAGCAACCTGGCGAAACGCTCTTTCCAACGGGGTCGTACCCGGAATCTTGCAATGTTCGTCGTGATGCGTTGGCTTTCTCCTCCACGGCAACCACGGAGACAAAGGGTGCACTGCTGGCGTTACTCGAACATGACAAGACGCGGTGAGCAGGCGGGAGGTGGTGACTGCATACGGGAGTGAAATGACAATCTTTGTGTGCCGGGGCTACGCGTCGAATTGATCCCATGCGCCCTGGGTGCGGCCTGATTCGTCCGCGCACCACCCCGCCGAGCCAGCGTCGCCGATAGCACCACCGCTGGAGGCACGCAACGGTTTGCATCGTCAGGCAACCTCTCCTCACCACTTGACCACCGCAGGCCCATATCGAAACCTAAGGTAGTGGCAGCCGCCGCCTTGACAACCGCCGGCCCTTGCCGGAAACTGATACTCTCCAGACAGGGCACCGCATACACACCGGTTCGGCAGTCTGAACCGGTGGGGGTTGGCATGCGCGTTGCGCTCGAGAGGGGATTCGTGTAAAAAAGGTGAGCGGAACGGCCGTGGGTGCCGACGCGCTCCCATCGAGCGGTGTGAGGTGGACGCCGGCTGGATTGAATACACGGAAGACCCGCGAGGTCCTCCGGATGGAAGGTGACAGATGCGAATGATCTTGATTGCCATGACCGGCCTTTGGATGCTGGCCGCGGGCGGCTGTAACGACGCCTATCACGTCGACGACCGCACCGCCTATTTCAGCAGCGAGAACACTGATCCACATGACAACAGCGTCGGACTTGTCTCGGGAGGTTTCTCCGGAGCCCGATTCGAGGTTGACGTGACAGCCAACGAAATAGACGTCGCGCCGGTGGGTGGCATCCGTTTCGATCTGAGGTTCTGCTCTGACATCATAGAATACAGAGGCTATGTGGAGGGGAGTTATCTCGAACAGGGCGAAGCACCGGTTCTCTATGATGTCCAGGTGGATGGCGCGGATCCCGACAGTATCCATGTCTACCTGCATGCCACCGAGGGCACGAGTGGCACCGATGGTTCCGGTCGATTCCTGACCCTCAAATTCCGAGGCCTCAAGGAAGGCATCGACGAGATCTGTCCTTATACATTCTCCAACCAGGAACTGCTCGACACCACTCAGCCGGAAGGTCGCTTCATCTCCGGCATAAGCTGGTTCTCGGGCAGTGCCCAGATCGTCGATTGAGGGACGGCGGCATGGCTGTCGGAAATGCCACCATGGGCGCCGGGGTGGTTACCACCACAGGGATGCTACTTTGCCTCATGGCCGTCACGCCGCTGGTCCGGGCGGAGACACTGCGCGGCGGCCCCCCGGTCATCCTGCTGGAGGGGTGTGGCAGTGCCGAGGACCACACCAGGAAATCCGCTTCCCAGACCAAACGGTACACGCGCTCGCAGGTCATGAAACTGATCGATGACATCGCCCCCCGCCACCGGATCGATCCTGATTTCATCAAGGCGGTCGCGAAGACCGAATCCAACTTCGATTATCGCGCCGTATCGCCTCGCGGCGCCATGGGGGTCATGCAGCTCATCCCTGAAACAGCCCAGCGTTTCAATGTTCAGGAGCCGTTCGATCCTCACCAGAACATCGAGGGCGGCATCCAGTTCATCAAGTACCTCCTCAAACTCTTCAAATCAGATTACAACCTGGTGCTCGCCGCGTACCACTGCGGCGAGAACCGGGTGCTTGCCTGCCGGGGAATCCCGAACATCGCGAGTACCCGGGTGTACATCTCACGCGCCCGCGACTATTACCGTCAATTCAGCGGCAAGGAACTGGCGCAAACCAGCATCCAGATGTTCAAGGACAAGACCGGTGTCCCGCACCTGACCAACATTCATCAGTAAATCCGTGATCCCCGCACTCCTCAACCGGCACGTGATTCACCTGGCAGCCGCACCACTCGACACCGGAGGGGAGACCGCGTGACCGGCACGGTTACCCTCCGTCCCTGGGAACGCAGGATCGTCAGGAACCCCTGGTTTAGACGCAATTACTCCCGCATCAGGGTGCGAGGCGGCTACCTGCTGGCAGCCGCACTGCTCCTGGCGGCGGACCAGCCTCTCTGGCCAGCGGGACTGGTCATCACCAGCCTCGGATTGCTCATACGGATTTGGGCTGCCGGGTATCTTGTGAAAAACAAGGAACTTTCCACCATGGGTCCCTACGGTGTCGTCCGCCATCCCCTGTACCTCGGCAGCTTCCTCATCGGCCTGGGTCTCACCAGCGCCGTAGGCTCCTGTGTACTGACCGCCGTCTACCTGGTCTCTTTCGGCATCATCTACCATCTCACCATGCTGGTGGAAGAAACCCGCATGGAAAAGTTGTTCCCCGACCAGTACCAGATCTTCCACAATTCCACAGGACGCCTCATGCCCCGACTCGATGCATTTCGGCGTGTGACCTGGCGATCCTGGCGGCCGGCCAACCTGGTCAAGAACCGCGAGTACCGTCAAATCCTTGGCTCCCTCGCCATCCTCGTGCTGCTCCTATTGCGGCAGCAGTTCCTGCCACCCCTGCCCTGACCGGGCCGGAAACCCACCCATGGGCTGCGGCGACGCTTCGCCAGGGACGACGGACGGAGGGCGATCCTGCGCCACCCCCATCCAGTTCATCCGCGGCGTCGGTCCCCAACGTGCCAACCTGCTGGGCAACCTGGGTATCACCACCGTCGAGGATGCGCTTTTCGCCATGCCATTCCGCTACGAGGACCGGCGCACCCTCGCGCCGATCGCCGATATCCTCACCGGTCAGGAAGTCACCGTGCTGGGTGCCATTACCCGCAGTGAAATCACCACCACCCCGCGCCAGCATCGGAAGCTGTTCCGCATCCATGTCAGTGACGGCACCGGAGAACTCTGCGCCACCTGGTTCAATCAGGCGTATCTGAAGGACATCCTGGTGGAAGGTAAGACCGTGCTCCTGAGCGGCAAGGCCTCCTTCAGCCGTTATGCCCACTGCCTCGAACTCCTGCATCCGGTCTTCGAGATGGCCGGAACCTGCGATACGATGGTGCACGCCGGCCGCATCGTACCCATGTATCACCTCACCAAGGGCATCACACAAAAATTCATGCGCCGGATGCTGTACCACCTTGTCAACGAATATGCCGCCGCGCTGCCGGACCTGGTGCCGGCGGAAATACTGACGCGGCGGGGATTCGTCAACCTGGCGGAAGCCATCCGGGAAGTTCATTTCCCAACCGGCGATGACCTGGATGCCTATAACCGCGGCGCCACTCCCTTCCATCAACGCATCGCGTACGAAGAGATGTTCCTCCTGCAACTCATGCTGGCGCTCCGCCGCCGCTGGCTGAAACAACAGGCCAAGGGTTGCGGCATGCGCATCTCCACGGAACTCCTGAACGCGTTTCTGGAACTGCTGCCCTTCGAGCTGACCGAGGCGCAACGGCGGGTGCTGCGGGAAATCTCTTTGGACATCCAGTCGGGGCGGCCCATGCACAGGCTGCTGCAGGGCGAGGTGGGATGCGGCAAAACAATCGTAGCGCTGATCGCCATGATTATCGCTCTGGGCAACGGCTTCCAGGCGGCGCTCATGGCGCCGACGGAAATCCTCGCCGAGCAGCATCTGTTCAACATCCGCGCACTGCTGGCGCCGCTCTCCATCACACCTGTACTGCTGATCAGCGGAATGAAGGCGGCAGCCAGACGGCAAGCTCTTGAAGCCATCCAATCAGGGGAGGCGCGGCTGGTGATCGGAACCCATGCCCTGATTCAGCAATCGGTCGAGTTCAACAACCTGGGCATGATAATCGTCGACGAACAGCATCGCTTCGGGGTGCTGCACAGAGTGGCGCTCAAACAAAAGGGACTGCAACCCCATGTCCTGGTCATGACCGCCACGCCCATCCCCCGCTCCCTGAGCCTGACGGTATTCGGTCACCTGGATGTATCGGTCATCGACGAGATGCCGGCCGGCAGGTTGCCCGTGACCACCATGGTACTGGACGAGGACCGCCGCGGCTGGGCTTACGATCACATCCGCCGGGAGGCGCGGGAAGGCCGCCAAGTATTCATCGTGTTTCCCCTGGTGGAGGAATCGGAGCGGGTCGACCTGAAGGATGCCTGCGGCATGCATGAGCGGCTATCAGCCACGATCTTCTCCGAATTCCGCGTGGGCCTGCTGCACGGCCGCATGAAATCGGAGGAGAAGGAAGCGGTGATGCGGGAGTTCGCCGCGGGCACGATATCCATCCTGGTCTCGACCACTGTTGTCGAAGTGGGAATCGACGTACGCAACGCCACGGTGATGATGGTGGAACACGCCGAACGCTTCGGACTGGCGCAGTTGCACCAGATGCGAGGCCGCGTGGGACGCGGCGAAGCGCCGTCCTGGTGCCTGCTCATGGCCGGCGAGCAGATCTCCGGTATCGCCCGGCACCGTCTCGAAATTCTGGCGCAGAGCAACGACGGCTTTCGGGTGGCGGAAGAGGACCTCATCCTCCGTGGACCTGGCGAGCTATTGGGAACCAAGCAGTCCGGACCGGCTGACCTGAAGCTCCTCAACCTCATCCGGCACCCGCGCCTGATCGAGGAAGCGCGACAAGACGCCGAGGCTCTGGTAACATCCCTGCGCGAATCCGGCCGGAACCTGTCCGGTGAACTGCGGGCGGCGCTGCGGCGGCGCTGGCATGGACGCCTGGACCTGCTGGGTTCGGGATGAAAGGGATCTCTCATGCAAAAAGGCATCATCAAAATATGCAATACCATTCGCTACCAGATCCTGGCCACCAGACGCACCGATCCGGTGCATGGTGAACTCGTCGCCGACCTGGATCTGGAAGAACTGGAGAGCCGCATCAGGGTATTCAGGGACGGCGAGGTTGAAATCACCGGTCCCAACCACTCCCTTATCCTGAACCTGACCACCGGCCGCATGGAATTCAAGTAGCCGGGCCATGCGCATCATCGCAGGCAGTGCCAGGGGCGCGAGGCTTTATGCCCCCAAGGGCCTGAAAGTGCGGCCGACCTCCGATGCCGTTCGCGAGGCAGCCTTCAACATCATCGCCGGCCGCATCGTCGGCGCGCGCTTCCTGGACCTGTTCGCCGGAACCGGGGCGGTGGGGATCGAAGCCCTCAGCCGGGGCGCAGCCACCGCCACCTTCGTGGACTCCCACCAAGCATCCGTAAGGACCATTTCGCGTAACCTCGTTTCAACCGGTTTCGCTTCCCTTGCCACCCTGCTCAATCTCACCTACGAGACCGCCCTCGCGCGGCTCGCCCGGCATCCCCCTTTTCACGTGATCTTCATCGACCCGCCCTACGACTCCGCCCATGCCCGCCAGGCATTACGACTCATCGCTCATTATGGCCTGGCGGCCGCCGGCGGCATCCTCATGGTGGAGACCAGGATCCGCACGGAACCTGCGGCTGCCTTCAAGAACATCACCCTGCACCGCACCAGGCGCTACGGTGATACACTGCTGCATGTTTACCTGGTCGCGGACGAAGAGTATACTCCCTCCATCGATACCATACATTCAGATCCGGCGGATGATCCGGAAGATCGGGAGGCACCGTGACTCGGGCTATCTACCCAGGCAGCTTCGACCCGCTCACGAACGGGCATCTGGATATCATCAAGCGGTCTCTGCGCCTGTTCGACAACATCATCGTCTGTCTCGCCATCAATCGTGAAAAGCAGCCGCTGTTCAACACCGATGAGCGTCTCGACATTCTGCGGCAGGTGATCGGGGACGAACCGCGCGCCTCCGTGACGGTGTTCGAGACTCTCCTGGTGGATTACGCCCAAAAAATGAATGCCGATGCCATCATCCGCGGCCTGCGGGCCGTCTCTGACTTCGAGTTCGAGTTCCAAATGGCGCTGATGAACAGGCAACTGGCCCCGGCCATCGAGACCGTCTACCTTATGCCATCCGCCCGTTATTCATTCCTCAGCTCACGCCTGGTAAAGGAAGTCGCCAGCTTCGGCGGCAACGTCTCCGACCTGGTACCACCTATCGTTAACGAACTGCTCAAGGAAAAATACCACACCTGGTCATGAGAACGCCGGCGAGCGGTCCTGCCGGTACCCACCGCCGCCCGTTCAGATCAGACGGCGCAACGCGGCGGTGACGGCGTGGGGATCGAAATCCATCAATAAGTTCAATTCAAGCGCCGAACCACACCAGCAGCCCTTGCACACCCGGGGTCGGTGAAGGCGCCGAAACGCCTCGGCAACGCCGTACCGCCTTATGTCGTACTTTAATGGAGTAAGGTACTGACGCCCGCAGGAAAACAACATCCCGTCAGGCTCGATGCGGCAAAACAGTTTCCAAATCCGGCAGAAGGTGGGAGTGTCACCAGGCCAGTTCATGAGATAGCGCAGGCCGGCGCGGGAGTTGCCGATGAACCGCATGGCGCGACGATCGGCCGAGAGATCTTCAAGCGCTTCCCGGAGCCGCCGGCGGTCCGGCAGCAACGCCAGGGGAACACCCTGGGCACCGTCGTAATACAGACTGATAGGCTGGTACGTCACGATGGTACGATACCGCTCGGCAACTTCCACCATCTCGCGCAGCCTGTCCACGTTCCGGGCATGGATCACCGTCGCAAACAACACCCGGCCGCCGGCTGCCGAGATCAGATCAGCCGCCGTCAACACATTGGCGCGACCGTTTTCACCACGCACCGCATCGCTCGATTCGCCGCCATCCAGACTCAGGGTGAAACTGGCCGCCTTACCAATCAACTCACGCCGCTCCGGCAGCAGATCACCGTTGGTGTTCACGTTGACGCGAATACCATGACGGCGGCAACATTCCAGCAGTACCCCCAGGTCATCGCGCAACAACGGCTCACCACCAGTGACGGTCATGAACCTGGTACCTGCGGCAGCCAACTGATCCACCATGGCCGTCATCTCCAGAGTGGTCAACTCCTCACCCACCACCACCGACTTGTCGCAGTACGCGCAGTTCCGATTGCAACGATTGGTGATGGCATAGCCGACGAAGAGCGGCGCCCTGGCGCTATGCCATTTGATGCGCCAGAATTCACGCGCGAGGGAAGCGGCAGCCAGCGGTCGCATTGACTCTCAACAACCGTGGGACCGGCGCAGGGACTGCCGGGCGGAACCCCACCAGCGCTTCAACAGCGGCTCGTTCTCATTGAAAATTCTGAAGCGCTCGCGGTGCCGGCGCCAGCCGTTGGAGTTTCGTTCCTGGGAAAACAACATGTCCAGCATAGCGCCGACCTTGCGCTTGAATTCCTTGTAGCTGCGCACCTGCATGGTATGCCGGAACAGGAAACCTAAGCGAAGGTGAAACCGCAGATACGCCCACTTAGTCAGCCTGTCCAGATCATTGTTGGACATGCTCATCCAGGGGCGGTCGAGAATCTGCTCCTCCACGTTCCCCAGGATATACTCCCTCCAGTAATCATAGCCCCGGTCGTCCACCATCTTGCTCCAGTACGGAGTGCCAGGCTTGGCGGTCAGTTTCGAAAACTGGACATAGTCCAGGTCGAGGCTGCGGGCGAAGCGGACCATCTTCCGGAACGAGGCGGGAGTCTCCCGCGGCACCCCCGCCAACAGGAAGCCGAGGGTCTTGATACCCGCATCCCTGGTGGCCTGGATCGTCGCCCGTATCTGATCCACTTTGATTCCCTTGTTCAACCGATCCAGCACATCCTGGTCGCCCGACTCGATACCGTAATAAATCCGGCGGCAGCCGGCCTCGCTCATGGCCTTCAAGAGTTCGTCATCCAGCGAATCGATCCTGGCACGGCAGGCCCAAATCACATCCAGATTGCGATCCCTGATTCCCTTGCAGATGGCCAGGGCGCGCTTCTTGCTGATCAGGAACTCGTAATCGAAAATATCGATCTCCCGGATGTCGAACCGGCGGTAACACTCCTCGATCTCATCCACCACCAGCTCCGGCCGGCGCGGCTGGTACGGCGTGCGACCAGCCTCGCAGAAGGTGCAGGACATGGGGCAACCCTTGCTGGTCACCATCACCGTGAAATTCCTCCGTTCCGTCGGGAACTCGGCATACAGCTCATTGGGAAGCAGATGCCGGGCAGGGAACGGATACTTGTTGAAATCCTCCAGCGGCGCTGACTCGGTTTGTATGATCTCTCCGCCGCGCTTGAACACCAGGCCGGGAACAGTATCGAAACGGCGGCCGTCACTCAGTTCCTCCAGCAACCTGGGCACCGTGTATAAGGCCGAATTCACTACGCCGAAATCGATAGCCTCCGGCGTAACCGATTCCTTGGGATAAATCCGCAGGTTGTAGCCGCCCACTACCACCGGCACCCGGATCTCCCGCTTCACCGCCTCGATCCAGCTCAAGGTCTCCCGGAACATGTAGGTGGTCATCATGAAGCCCACCAAATCCGGCCTGAACTCCTTCAAGCGGGCAATGGTCTGCTGCCTGCTGAGCCCGAGCGTCCTTGCATCCACAAGCGTGACGTCGTGTCCCTCACGCTCCGCGATGGCGGCCACCCAGGTCATGCTCAGAGGGGGGAACAGCCCGAAATATTTCTGCACGATGCGGAGGTTCTCCTCGTGCAGCTTGTATGAAAAGGGATTGAACACCAGAGCTAACCGCATGGCACTTCCTTCATGACATCCAGCTTCAGACTCGCCTTCAGGATGCTATTTACACCATGTCGACCGGCAAAGGCAATGGCGGTGGTTTTTTCGCGTTCCGGGAGTGACGGGCGAAGCCAATAACGATGGATGAAACGACGTTGATGCAAGGACACTTCAGCTTACCTGAGCAACGCATCCCCGGCAAGCAAGACCAGAATGCCGGCGATAACTCCACACAGCACGATACCCCCCATGGCCAGAATGAGATAGAACAACCAGCGTGGCATGGGAGCGGCGGGTTGCACGAGTGCCGCCGAGGGCACGACTGGTGGGGTGGTGTGCGCCGGTGGTGTGATGCAGGAAACCTGCTCCGGTGTATCGTCCGCGGTGGCGAGTGGGGTAACTGCCTGCAAAGGTGTACCATGCTGGCGGGGTGAAGGGTGCGGGATGGCATCCTGACCGCGCCATGTGAAACGCAGACGAACGGCGCCGGCGGATACCTCATCGCCGTCACGCAGATATTCAGATTCAGTGAGCCGGCTGCCGTTGCGCCTGGTGCCGTTGGTGCTGCCCAAATCATAGAGGGCAACGCCGACAATGTCCCAGTGAAGCTTGGCGTGATGCTTGGAAACGCTGGGATGACGCAGCACCAGGTCACAATCGGGAGCTCGACCGATAACTATAATGTCACCGGGAGTGCGTAACATGATTTCCCCGGAGGCATCCGTTCGATCCAACGGCGTCAGTCTCGGTTGATCCATGACGGTCAAAGCCAGGCGCTGCTTCATCATGGTGAGCGGACCGTGCACTCGGGTGGACTGAGCGGCATCAGCATCCGCCGCGGACGGCACCACCTCGATGCGATACGATCCGATGTCAATCCGGTCACCGCCAAGCAGCACCAATTCCGCCGGCGGTCGTATCATGTTGCCATTCACGGTGAACGGCGGGCCGCCATCATGGATGAGAAGCACTCTTTCCCGATCGCGAATGACGGTGGCCCGCACCGCCGCGACTGGTCCCGAGAGACGCAGATCACAATCACCGGAAGCTCCGAAAGTGAGCCGCATTCCATCGGCGGGTAGCAGCAGCTCCGATTCCGCGCCTTCATGGAATACTCGAAGAACCAGATCCGCCGCACTCACTGACGATCCGCCGCCATCTCCCGGATCACCGCCTCCGCCTGGTCGGCCAGGTCTTTCAATTCCGCCGGGGCGATACGAACAAACTCCTCGAGTCTGGCCAGGCCCTCGGCGATCCGATTCAGACCGAGCAGGACCAGGCCGGCCTGACAACATGCCGCGGCATGGTCAGGAGCGATCCGGAGCGCTGTTTCAAAGGCCTCCAGGGCGGCTGCCAGGTCGCCTTCCTCACGCCGGACCAGGCCCAGGTTGTAATAGGCGTCGACAAAGGCAGGATCGGCTTCGGCGGCGGCGGTGTAATGCGCGGCGGCGGTGGCGCGGTCGCCGCCCAGTTGAGCCATCAGCCCCAGGTTGTAGTGGGCGATCGGATCTGTAGGGACGACTTCCAGGGCACGCTGGAAATACATCCTCGCCGTCGCGCCGTCCTCCCTGTCGAGTGCCAGGGCACCCATGCCGTCCAACGCCTCGCGGTTGACGGGATCGAGTTCCAGGGCGCGACGGAAGGAATCCTCCGCCATGACGGGCGCTCCCAGGCGCAGCCGGCAGGCACCCAGGTTGGCATGCGCCGCGGATAGTTCCGGAGCCAGTTCCGTGGCTAACTGAAAGTGACGGGCCGCCTGTTCCAGGTTACCCTCACTCGCCTCCAGGTTGCCCAGGTACTGGTGCGCCGAAGCAGACTCGGGATCGAGCGCAAGGGCGCGGTCAAAATGCGCACGGGCGCCGGCCCGGTCACCCTGGGACAGTTCCACCCAGCCCAGGTTGATGCGCGCATCGATGAAATTCCGGTCTCTGGCCAGGGCGGCATTGAAACAGCGCACCGCCTCCCTGGGCCGTGACTGGGAAAAATAGACCAGACCGAGATTGTTGTGGGCTTGCGGAAAATCCGGTTGTAATTGAATGGATCCGAGGAGTGCCGCCTCGGCATTCCCATGATCGCCCAGTGCCATGTATGCCAATCCAAGATTGTTGTAGGTTCTGGCATTGCCGGGATCGGCGGTCAGCGCCAGTTTGAATTCCTCCAGGGCGGCAGAGGCATCTCCGGCCGCCAGCATGGCGACGCCGCGATCGTTGTGATCGACAGCGGTGGATGAGACCGGTTTTTTCATGCAGCCGGCCGCCGCCGGCATGACAACAAGGATCAGACCAAGCACGGTTGAACACTTCATGGTCACGCGCTCCCGGATGGATGTCACAGGTTGTTACGGATTGTAACCCAACCAGTGCCATAATGCAATGTCCAACCCGCCGTCATGCGCTGGGAGGGCGGCGGTGAGGAGTATTGAGCGGCGATTCGGCCGTTCGCCCCTCGTTTTGAACTCCAAAAAAACACCTCGCACTCGCGGGAGGTGAATTGAACGGACGGGAAACCGGTACCGCGGCACCGGGGTGAGCGCCTGAACGGGCCGCACGGATCGGGGACGTACCGGAATTCCGGTGGTCGCACCGTGAGGAAACGGCTGAATGATCACTTTCGTTTCGACATAAGGATTCCGGCTCGGATTTTGTCTGCCGGTGGTAGTGCCGGGATCAGTTTGAAAGACACTT
>JAFGDC010000034.1 GCA_016932295.1 candidate division CSSED10-310 bacterium | reverse complement strand
CCCTCGCCATCCCAGATGTAGAGCGCTGTCTCTTCAATATTCCATGGTTCCTGGGAGCAATTGAAAAGTTCAACGAAATCATTGTCGTCGTCGGAACCATCTGGATCGACTTTGGTGGCGCCGCTCATCACTTCACTGATCCGCAGGCCACAATCGCAGGGCTGCGGTGTCGGGGTGGCGGTGGGCGGAGTCCCGGTAAGCGTGGCGGTGGGGGTGGGAGTGACGGTGGGGGTGGGCGTCTGGGTGGGAGTAGGCACCGAGCAATTGGGTGCACCGGCCGAGTGGATCCCCGTGGCTTCATCTTCATCACAGTACGATAAATGGTAATTCCACTGGGCATCCGGTCCATTGTAGTTGTCGATTTCAACCGACTGCGCAGTGGGCGGATTGAATGGTTCCCAAGTCTTCGCATAGGTGCATATTTCATCACCGCCCAGGCCGTTCCGAATGGAAATCCGATCAGTCGGCGAGAGTCCGTTGCCGATGGTTCCGGTCGTTCTGAACCTGATTGTGGCAGGCAGGATGAAGGCATCATAGAAACCGTCATAGGTCTCCGGCAGGATAATGCCGAACCCATCCGGCGGCAGCACCGTGGGACCGCCGGTGACAAAGGGCAGCAACGCATCGTTGCTGGAAGAATCGAATATGTACCACCCGGCCATATCGATGGGTGCGGCGCTGGTGTTGCGCACCTCTACATACTCGTGGTTCGACTGGGGTGAATAAGGGGAAATCATCACTTCCGAGATGCACATCACGTGGGGGGCGAAGGTCTGGGTTGGAGCTGGCGTTCCTGATTGCACGGGAGTCGGAGTCGCCGTCTCGAATGGTGTGGGGCTGTATGGATCACAGTTGGCCGCACCGGCTGAATTGATACCGGTTCCATCCGCCGGGCAGAAGGAGACATGATAGTTGTCGAGGTGATCACCGCCGAAATAATCCGCGATTTCCACCGAACGCCCGCTCTCCGGGTCGTAACTGGTGGGATCCCATGTCGATGCATAGGTGCCCATTACCGCCTGGTCGGCATTGGTGATGGTGATGGTGTCGGAGGTGGAAAGCCCGTTGCCGATGGTGCCTGTCACGGTGAATCGCAAGGTGCCGGCATCGATCTTGGCATCGTAGAAACCGTCATACGATTCCGGGAGAATCACGGCCAGTTGGCCTGGTTGAAGCACGCTGCCGGACACTGGTATGAGCGTATCCTGAGAGGTAGCGTCGAGAACGTGCCAACCGGTCATGACCAGCGGCACACCACTGATATTGTAGAGTTCCACGTACTCGTGGGTGCCCTGGGGAGAGATGGGATTCACCATCAACTCGGAGATGCATACCGCCGGATAAGGGATCGGCGGCGTTGCGGAGGGTTGCAGGAACGGCGCCGGGTGTATCGATGCGTTGCCCGAAGCGGGTGTGGGCGTCACCGCCGCTGGCACCGATCCAGGAAGGCGGGAATACGGGATGTCCGTTCCCTGAGCGGCGACCGGGCATATTATCCCGGCCGATATCGCCACAACCATCATCACTAACAAGCCGACCGGCGAGGGATAGAATCGTCTCATCGCATACTCCCGGAATACGTTCATGACGTCATGAAAAAGCGCGTTAAATCGGCAAAACAATAGCACTCTCCACCCGCTCACGTCAAACCTGTGCTCCCTGTTTTTACCCGGCAACGACGATTTTTCATTCTCCCACTTCCACCAGAGGGATCGTTTGTGCGAGACAGGGTACTGCGTTCAAACCTAATCAATTGAATTCATTACCCAATAAAAATCCACCCGCTTCCAAGCCGGGAACTGCAGTAGCATCATGAGGTGGTGATGCAAAAAGGCCGCTCCAGGACGATAAATCACCGAATCCAGCTTCACAGACAACCCACTTCCAAACACAGAATCACTCACCATCGCGGCGAATCGGATCCGGTGGTTCTCATACATTTCCTGGTGAGGAAACCTTCAGGGGAGGCATCTTGACCACAACCCCCTCCCTTCGTGTAACTGCCCGCCGGTCTCACCGGAGCGAAAATTGACAAGCCATGATGGGTGATGTACGCTTGGCACTCAGTGACTTGGAGGCAGCGGGAACCTTCATGAACGTGGGCATCCCGCGCAGTAAGGAAGCCTGACAATGTGCAGAATATTCAATATCAATCTGGCTCCGATGCACTTGAAGGACCTGTTCTTCGAGAAGCGTGAGAACGGCTATCATCCCAGATCCCGGGCCGAAATCCTTGAACTGCTGGCGGAGCGTCGCCGGTACGCTCTGTACGTGGCTGAAGACTGCTCCATGAAGAACACCAAGGCGGGATACGACGCCGGCGGCATCACCGTGGGACACAAGCAGCTCGACTCCATCATCGAGGAGATGAGTGAATGTCGGAGCGGCATGACCGAGGAGGAACTGTCGGTCGCTCTGGAGCAGGCCATGAGCTATACCCTGCCGGCGACCATGACGGACACCAGGGTATCGAGGGACGGAGGCGACCTTTTACGGACCTGGCCGCGCCTCTGTGAGGAACTGAAGTTGCGCGGCACGGATTTCGTCACCTCGATCCAGACTCATATCCGGCAGGCTTCACAAGGCGATATGTATGCAAAGGTGAACGCCCATCCTCACCAGGAAGCCTTTCATTCGGATACGATGACCATCTATGCGATGAACGTCGGCGAGAAGAAATTGAATCCCCTGCACCGGCAACTGAGTTGGGGGCGCAGCCTGTTCGCCGACAGTCACAACGGCGATATAAACGATGCCAATGCCTATCGGGTTTTCCTGACCGATGAAGGGTTCACGTTCCTGTCCAATTCGGATTCGTGCATTGAACCGGCGTTGAAAAGATGGCTCTACGAGCACCTCCAATCAGGGCACCTGGTGGGCGCGCTGCACAAGCTGGCATACACGGATCCCCATTTGATCGGCACGGAAACCCTTACGGTCAAATCGGGCAACCGCCTGGGGGTGCAGGATTACCAGTTGTCGGATCAGAATGATCTGAGCGGCAAGACTGCCTCGATACGCCTGGAGAATTCACTGGTGACCTTCATCATCGACGACCGGGAATACGGCCCCTTCAAGCAAAAAGGCTTCCTCCGGGATGACACCTTCTCCACCGTCGGTCACAAGATTCTCAATATCGACCGGATGGCTCATCGCCTCCAGGACCGTGGCGCCAAGAAAGTCACCATCGCCGCCGGCGTGGTGGCCAGGGTGCTGGAGTATTCCAATCCAAGCAGTAAATTCGTGTTCCAGTCTTTCTCGTCGGTAGGCAAGGCCAGGATCGGTTTCATCGGCGGCGGCACCTATACCCTGCTCAGGGGCGGCTCCAGGGAGGGCGGCGAAGAAGGCGGCGAAGCCGTGTTCTATATCCCCCACGAATTCGATGAGGCCAACTATGGCAAGGCAGTCCTTCTCACCGGGTCCGAGGAAAATTCTTTCAAGGAACGGGTGGCGATCCTCGATGCCGGAGATTACCTGAAAGGAATGTACACCCTCGCCACCGAACGGACAATCGAGGTTACGCATCTCCCGTCCATTCGCGCGAAGGCACATATCATCGAGGGCGTGGTGCCGGTCTACGACATTCATCCGGGGGAGATACTGGAAGTCAATTCGGATGGCTGCATATCACTCTTCGATATTTATTCGGGACGCAAGATCGCGTTGGCAGATCACGAGGGACACCCGATCGATCCCAAGGAGATCCCGGAAGAAGAGGGATTACTGCGACGCCAGCGGCTGGCGCCTCTCAAGGTGTTCCGGATCGCCTACACCGACCTGGAGGGCAATCCGATTCCCTGTCCTTTCAACAAATATGGCGAAGAAATCATGGTCATTCAGCCCATGGCGCTTCGTGACAACCGTGACAAGCTATTCTATCGGGACGGTGAGGGCCGCGTGCGCTTGCGATTGGGAAACAGCGGACTCGGCCTGACCATGTCAAGCGACAACGAAGAAGTACGGCGCCTCGTCATCCGCTCCCTCAAGCACAAGATCATCGCCGCCGCCGGCACATCCTTCATGATTTCCCAGACCGCCGCCTTCATGTCCAGGAAACTCGGCCTGCATACGCTGCCGACCCTGGTCCTGGAGGGTTTCACCGGCGCCGATACATCCCCCTCCTACATCAACCGGGATACGCTCCTCATCGCCAATTCCAACACTGGCGGCACCTCCGACACGGTCAAGTTCGTCCAACAGCTTACCAACCTGCAAGCCGTCCTCGGTCGCGCCCAGTTGGAGATGGACCGGCGGGATCCTACCCGACGTGACGTCGGTGGCACCCTAGCCCTCATCAGGGAGATCAAGAAGCATCTCCATGCGGGAAAACGCATCGAGGACCTGCAGGCTGACATGTTGCGCTTCTTGCACGACTGGGTGCCATGGGTTTACGTCATCACCAATATCGAAGCCAGTTACCTTGGCGGCATGGGCAAGGGCCAGGATCGCGCAATCCTGCGACCGGCCGGCACCGGTGTCACCAATCTGCCGGAAGAGGAATGCGTAGGTTCGACCTTCGCCGCGCTGGCCTCCCTGCAATGGCAACTTGCACTGGACACCTACATCGGAGAGGTTCGAGAGGACATCTCAAGTGATTATGCGGCAAGCGTCTATGAGGAACTCTATCAGGTACCGGAAGTGATTGAGCGCATCACCGGCGATCAGCGGCTCATAGAGAATATCCGCAGCTTCTCGAATGATCTGGTTGGAGGCAATTTCGATTTCATCTATACCGGCTTCGTGGATGGAGTATTCGACGAGCAGGCGCACAAAGCAGCGGAGATGATCCAGGAAATGTTCGTCGGCTGGCAGTTCTTCATGTTCCAGCACGGCAAGTACGCCCACATCAAGCGGCAGACCAGGTACCAGGTGGGCTCCATCGTCGGTCACAACGCCCCTCCGCCTGCATGGCCCTTCTTCAATGAGCGGGCGAGAAAATCCCCGCGCGAGATCGGACCGCGCTCCGCCGTCACCTTCATGCTCGCCCATTCCTCGGACGCCAACGAACTTCGGGACCAGAGCAGCTATCCGGTGGACTACCTCTTCACATATCCCGAGGACAGCGTCGTCCTCTATCCGTTCCAGGCCATTGTCATCGGGCAGTTGATCTCTTACCTCTGGGGGCTGGAAAAAGGTAAAATCGGGCGGCTGGTGACCCTATGGAACCAACCCTTCGTGGACCTGCTGACCTCTCTTCCCCAGGCAGCCGCAGGTCTCTCGGATGAGCAATTGGAGGCAGTGACGACCCATGCCGAAGAGGTGCTGCGTCAGTTCACCACCAAGAGCGGGGAGAGCCAGTGCTTCGACAATATCAGCACCAGGCGCAAGGATTTCATCGTGCAGTCCTTGTGCCTGCTGTCGGCGAAAAAGTGCTCCATTTCAACCATCCTGGAGTACGAGAACAGCCTGCGAGGAGTCTCTTTCACGATACCGTTCACCATGCAGGGCAAATCACGGCGCAAACTGACCGGAGCACAGTATCTGACGGTGCTCAAGCAACTCGCCCTGGAATTGAGCAGCGCGGATCAGGCCAAGGCGCTGGCCGATCATTTTTTACTTGACCCGGAAACCAAGGCGGTGTCAGAGCAGCGCCATACCATTACCAAATCCAACGGAACAGTGCGAGATTACCTGGAATACGATTATTGGTGTGAGTATGAAGGACTCGGTACCTTCTTCAATGTTGATCCGGTGCATCCCCCGAAGGTCGCCAAGGCCAAAAAAGGGTGGTTATGAGGCACGCCGCATTCAGGTTCTTGTTGGTCGGCCTGCTGTCGGTTTCGGCTCTCCTGTCCTCCGGACATGCACAACAGATGTTCACCGGCAGGTACTATTATCAGGCCACACTGGGAGACGATGTGGTGGGCCAAGAAATCCTGACTTTTTCCATGGAGAGCCGCTCCCAGCTCATCATCAACAGCCTCGGCAGGTTTCCGTACGGATTGCTGCCACGCTACATTGAAACCCAACTTTTCCTGGACGGCCAGACGCTCAGTCTGAACGAATTCATGCAGTCCGAGCAATACGGCGATGTCATGCTGGAACGCCGCCTCTACCGGTGGACCATGCAGTGGTGGTGGGTTGAAACCAGTCCCCCGTTCCTGCCCGGCTACAGCTCGGACATCGACCTGGAACGAATGGACGCGGTGATCGACCCCGCCTGTGTGGGTACCGTGCAGATCCTGGTAAACCTCTATGACTTCGAACTGGGCGGTGAGCAAGTCCGCAACTGCCTGTGGGGTGGCGACATAGTTGAAGTAACCTTGACGCAACAGAACGCCCCGAAGGGAATGCTCCGCCTGCGCGTGGATGGACCAGATCCCATGCAGTTGGATCTGGACACTGTCACCAAGATGGTGGTCACTGTTCGCATGGAAAACTCCAAACTCACCATCAACCTGGTACCCCAGTTGAACCCCTTGGAAATCCGTACGGATGACATCGCCGCCAAGTACGACCTGCGACACTCACGAGTCGAATTCACCAGCGATAAAACCATCATCACCGGCGACCTTTACCTGCCCAAGGGAGAAGGTCCCTATCCAACAATCATGCTCATCGGGGAAGGTGCGTACGGGGGTCGGATGGGAGGCTTGTTCGAATCGATCGCCATCGAACTGGTGAAACGATCGAAAGTGGCCGTGCTGACCATCAACCAACGGGGCATCGCGGGAAGCCAGGGCACGTATGGAGAATTCACCATCGACGAATTGGCAAACGACATGGAGCAAGGTATCAATTTTCTGAAACAAACCCGGGAAATCGACACCTCGCGACTGGTGGCGGGAGGCTATGGACTGGGAGGATACGTGGCAATGGCCGTCGCCGCCAGGAACCCATTGCTGCGCGGCTGCCTCCTCATGGCCACACCGGCGGAACCATACCTGCCTGACCTCGCGGTTCTGCGCATGAAGGAACTGGCCCAGGAAGAAAGCTGGTCGGAAGAAAAACTGGTGGCCAGCATCCAACAAGTCAGGGAACTGGCGGCGAGCATCAGCGAGGTGCCGGGGAGCTGGACCAGTATCGCAGGCCGGCCGTATTCGCTGCACTTCTCGCGCTCGTGCATCGAATTCAAACCGCTGCAGTATCTCCGCTCTATCATGATGCCGGTGCTCATCGTCCACGGCACCTTCGACCGGGTGGTCCCCAAAGGCCAAGCCGAGATTCTCGCCAAGACGCTCAGTGAGAGTGGCAACAAGAACGTCCAACTGGAACTCGTGCCGCGCCTGGATCACTGGTTGGGGAGTGAAATTCCCATCGAGGATTCCTATCCCAATGCCAGCTCAATACACGCGGACTACAAGGTCGTCAGGATCCTCACCGGCTGGTTGGACAGCTACGTGAAGAATTAAACGGCCGGCGACGCTCCACGACCAAATCGCCATCGGTTCCGGAACGCCTTAACGCTGATATCACCTCACGGCTGCCAATTGAATCCTGCATTCGCCCAGCCGCCGATGATTTCTGTCAGCGTGTCGTTTAGAACGGCGGAGGAGAACGTCCCGCTGCCGCTGCCGGCGCCGTTCGGCCAGACAAAGTTAACTATCTCCAGGGTAACGACCCCGGTTCCGATATCAACTTCCGTCCAGTGCATCTCGGTGGTCCAATCGGGATGCCAGTAGTACGCGCCGTACAGATCCAGCAGCACCACGAACGGCTGCGCCTGATAATTCTCGCTCCCGATGTTGATGATCCGCGCAGTGAGGCTGAACTGCTCGCCAGGTTGGAATTCGGTGTCCGACAGAGCCAGTTCCACCCACAGATCGTCGGTTGGTACGGGAGTGGGAGTAACGACGGGCAGCGGAGGGTAATGGAAGCCGACGTCCACGACTCCCGTATCCACCACCTGGTCGTTCCTGGTCACCATCTCCGCCATCCAGACCGCCCGTTCCACCAGCGAATCGTCCAGGGTCCAGTAGGCGGAGGAATACGCCACCATGCCGGCATCGTCGCTGCCGTTGTCCACACATGGACTGTCGGCGATGTGGCCGGTGGCGGTGTGGGCCAGATAGAATCCGCCGCCAGGCCCCGTCACGAATGCCGGATCAAGGTCGAAGTTACTGCCGCCCCAGTCAACGGTACAGATTTCATTCGAGTAGACCCCTCCCCGGCCGCCTTCGACATCGCAGAAATCGATTACAAGGGTCCCACCGTCCACCAGCGCCCCGGGATGAAAGGCGATTGAATGACCGAACTCCGACAGACTCATGTCTCCGTACACCACGCAGTTCAGCATTTCCAAATAGGCGGAGGGACCTATGCAGATGCCGCCGCCGTTGAAATTGCACTTGTTGCCGAATATCGTGGTATTGTTGAGGAACACTTCACCCGGTGAGTCGATATACAGCGCCCCGCCGGCAGTGAAAGCGTAATTATCGATCATCAGGCAATTCCCGATTCGATAATACCCGCTCGTCACGCACATCGCGCCGCCACGGGCCGCCTCGTTGCCGTCCATTATGCAGCTCGTGGAGCTTCCGTAACCGAGAAATGCACAGATTGCTCCGCCACTGGTGCCCGCCACATTGTCCGTGAAGGTGCAATAGGAGACGAGGGGATCGAGCTGCATGAAGTACAATGCTCCGCCGTTGTAGATGGCGCGGTTTTCCCTGAAATGGCAGTCGATTATCCTGGGCCGTGCATTGTAGGTCTCGATCGCACCCCCGGATCCGACGGATATGTTGTTCATGAATATGCATCGGACAATACTCGGTTCACCATCATAGATGTACATCGCGCCACCGCCGGAATGGCTGTTACAGACTCCTTGGCGGAAAATACAGTCGATGATCGTCGGTGAACTTCCCATGATCAGAACACTGCCCCCGCCGTCCGAGGATGAACCGCCTGTGCAATAACCATTCTGAACCGTTACACCCTCCAGCCTGGAACCGGATGTCTCCCCGGAGGTAAACAGGAAACCCCGCCTCGGGTCCAAGGATGCGCCCAGGCAGTCGATGATACAAAATGAGGGGCCGTTCACCGAGACCACGGTGGCAGCCTTGCCGTTAAAATCGATGTTGTAATTGCCGTCTCCCGTGTACGTGCCATCCGCCAACAATACCATCTCACCAGCCGCGGCCATGTCGATGCCGGCCTGGATCGTCGCCGCATCACCCGGTACGTTGACAACCGCCTCCGCTGTGACAACAGGGAACAGTGCCGCCGCGATCACCACAATTCCCCCGAGTCCAAGCCTGCTTCCTCTCATGATGTCTTCCTCCTGATAAAAAAACCAATAATCCATCACCGTCCTCCTCGGGTTTTTCAGCGCGGTATATGAACCGTACCACTTGCCATGGTGCCTACCGTCTCCCAGGGAAACAGTGATCCCGTATCATATGTAAACAGTGTATATAATCATCCTAGTATATTCAAGGAAATCAAACCGAAAAGCGGCAGGAGGATTCCTTACGCAGATCCTCCGCATGAGGATCACGCAAGCCGTATGCCGCCTGTGCCGCCATGGTTCAATGCAATCGCACGGGCTTGGCGCGAGGCGGGAAGAAGCCGGTAGGAACGGTGCGGTCGATGGCCATGGTTCATGGTTGGTGACGGTCCCAAATCCCCCGGCTGTATTCCCCGGAGTGGTCAACAGCCGATTCTGAATGGTTTTTTCAGCACGATATGACAGCCGGAACCAGGCGGCGGTATCTTCCACCATCGTGATGAAAGGAATGACGGGAATGTTCCAGGTAGCCAATCAAACATAAAAAGGTAACGGGGGATTTGGAATGGCGGGATGGTTGTGCCGGGTTCGGGTCCTTGATCAGGATTCCCGACGGGATACCGGGGCGATGATCGAGGTGAGGCATGCCCGTCAGCGCAGAATGGAGGTGAGCACCGTACCGTCCAGGCGGCTGTGCCGGGCTGCATCCTCTATATCCAGCAGGGCCAGGATGGTGGGATAGATGTCCACCAGCCGGGCCTGTTGGAGGGAACCATAAGGATTTACCCGCGGACCGGCGAGCAGCAGTCCGCTCATGATAGCCCCTCTGTTTAAACCACCGTGATCTCCCTTGGAGAGCTTCATGAAATTGAATCCCGGTTGCGAGGTAATGATCAGGTCACTCCGCGTGCTGTGTGGGCTAAAGGCCTTGGCAATGTAAGGCACCGCCAATGGCCGCGAAGTGTGGTAGGTCGCGCTCAGCCATTGCTGTTCACTGAAAAAGCGTTCTTTAAACCGCGCTTCATTCACGTTTCCGGCAGTGAGATCCTCATCGGTCACCACCAGGTCGCGGCTATGGGGGTTCTGAGTGTACCCCAGCGGATCGCCGCCATGCCAGGCGATGGTGGACGCGGGGACATGGTAGAGAAACCGGTGGGAACCACGACGGCCTGCCCGGTAGATACGCGCCGATCCGAATAGCGGTGAGTAAATCCGGTACAGATCATTGTCCTCCTGGACCATAACCAGGTCGATTGCCTGCATGGCCGCAAGCTGGTGCATCAGGTTGTGGCGCAGCGCGGGATCGTTGCGACTGGGATAGGAATTCAGGAGGCTGAAGGCCGGCACGATCGACCAAGACGATGCTTCTTTCTGCCGGTAATTCCTGACATAGAGTTCCGCCACCGACGATCCCCCCGGCAGAACCAGCACATCCAGTTTTTCGGTCCAGTTGCTCCACAGTTTGTTCCGCAACAGCGCGAAGATGCCGGACAGATCCAGGCTTGGAATCTGCAAATTCTGGAACTGCCTGGCCACATCGATATAGGTACCGGACGAAACCATGCCGTGATCGCCTGAAATGATAAAGTGACTTTCCTCGAAGCAGGTCGGACTGTGCCTGCCCGGCAGGTTTTTCAAGTTGGCGAATAACTTCCCCAGCAGACTGTCTAGTTCGATGATGCTGTTGGCGTAGCGAGGATCGTCGAGGCCGTGAAAGTGACCGTTCAGATCCGTGGTGGTGAGATACAGGAACACCATGCCATACTCGCGGGGATCCTTGTTCAACCGCCGGATGATTTCCATCATCACAAGTTCGTCATAGTTAAAAACATCGAGGCTATTGAAATCAGTAATGGCATCGAGGCCGTAGAAAAACTCGCTGTAATAGCTCGTGGTGGTTTTCTTGAAGCTGCCCTTGAAGGATGACAGCACCTGGCCTCGATGCCGGTTCACCACCTCGAACAGGTCATCGGATTCGTTCTCCCATGCTTCCTCGATAAACTCGTATCGATACGCCTCTTTCTTGACTCGGTTGAAAGCATGGATCTTACGGGGCAGGTGTTCGTGCCAATAGCAATACCGGCCCGTGATCATTTCCGGCAAGGCCGGCGCCGTCGCCGATGGAAACGTGGTCAGCACTTCACCCCACACGCCACCCAGTTCATCCAGCAGATACTGCCTGATGTTCGGCAACCTGCCTTCCTTCATCAAGGACTCGAATACCTCATAATTCAGGCCGTCCAGGAGAATCAGAAACAGCATCTCACACCTCCCCGTCGAGCCACACCGCAGACCGCCGCCGCGACCGCACTACCGCCACCCCGGCTCGCAGGTTGATCCCGTACACCGCTGCACCCGCCGCTTCCAGCGCCGCGGTAACCACCGCCGTGCAACCAGGTGCATAGATCAGGCAGCATCCACCGCCGCCGCTGCCGTTGATTT